>DASUSJ010000070.1:0-5098 GCA_036375155.1 Pyrinomonadaceae bacterium | reverse complement strand
AGGTGTGTTGGCCGAGGGAACGGGAGTTCAGAGGGCATTCGGCTGGCGATGGGGAGAATACGGCGGTATGACCGTCGACCCGGTCGATGACTGCACCTTCTGGATGACGAATGCGTATTACACACTTGAGAGTCAGGAATTCAGTGACTTCGGATGGCTGACGCGGATCGGCGCTTTCAAGTTTGTCGAATGCACACCGGCGCCGCGTGGCGCGATCACCGGTTCAATTACGAACACTCTGGATGGGTCGCCGGTGGCGGGCGCCGTAGTGAAGGCGAGTTCGTATTCACGCGCGTCAAATACGACGGGGAGCTACGGGCAACTGGCGGTATTGCCGGGAACCTATCAGATGACTGCATCGGCTCGGGGCTACCTCTCGCAGTCAGTTGAGATCACGGTCGCGAACGGGCAAGTGCTAATACACAACTTTGCACTTCAGCCGGTTCCTATTCTGGAAAATGCGGCGGCTCAACTGGCCTCCGAAAGTTGCGCCATTAACGGTGCCCCTGAGCCGGGTGAGACGATTACAATCGATATAGCTCTGCAGAACACGGGCGTACTCGGCGCAACGGATCTGACCGCGACACTTCTGCCGACGGCGGGAGTCCAGAATCCGGGACCGCCGCAGACATACGGATCGATGCCCCCCAACGGCCCTGCAGTTTCGCGCCCCTTTACGTTCACGGTTGCATCGAGTGTCAAGTGTGGAGCCAATGTGACATTGAGTTTCGAGCTTCGCGATGGCGCGTCACCGGTGGGAAATATTTCTGTTCCGCTACAAACCGGCGTACAGCGGTTCGCATTTCAGGAGAAGTTCGATGCGGTCACCGCGCCGGATCTTCCGGCAGGATGGACCACCAACTCGACCGCAAATCATCAGTTGTGGCGAACCTCAGCGACGCGGAATCAATCGGTCCCGAACTCGTTGTTTTCGCCTGCGCCCCACCAGCAAGGGCTGAATGAAGTTATTTCGCCGCCGTTTGCTGTCACGTCGTCAGAAGCAGAGGTCCGGTTCCGTAACTGGTACGAGCTTGAAACCACGTTCTTGAGAAACCGGCTCTATGACGGTTCGGTAATGGAGATAAAACTCGGTGACGGTGAGTGGCAGGACATTCTTGCCGCCGGCGGGCTGTTCCTCTCGGGCGGATATGACGGCGTCATCGACGGCTGTTGCCAGAACCCGCTCGCGGGCCGCATGGGCTGGTCGGGGCGCAGCGGCGTCAATCAAACCTCGGAATTCATCACGACAACTGCAAAGCTACCCGCGACCGCTGCCGGCCAGACAGTACGACTGCGATGGCGGGTCGGCACCGACATCGGATCTTTTCGCGAAGGGCAGTACATCGATGATCTTGCTGTGACGGATGGCTTCGTTTGTGA
Source organism: Pyrinomonadaceae bacterium (assembly GCA_036375155.1). Classification (GTDB taxonomy): domain Bacteria; phylum Acidobacteriota; class Blastocatellia; order Pyrinomonadales; family Pyrinomonadaceae; genus OLB17. The sequence goes on along the minus strand of DASUSJ010000070.1, from coordinate 3,718 downwards.
GTGCGAGAACTTGAACGATGCCGTGTTCGATTTCGATGGTGACGGCAAAACCGATCTTTCGCTTTACGATCTGAACTCAGGCAATGCACCCGACTTCCGAATTCTCAACAGCTCGACCCACTCCGAATCGACCTCGTTCTGGGGCACGAGCGGTGATGTCGCTGCCAATGCGGACATGGATGGCGATGGTAAAACCGATCTCGCTGTCTTTCGTCCGTCCGACGGAACCTGGTACATCCTGCGAAGTTCCGATGGCGGATTCTCAGCCGTGCGGTTCGGTATCGCCACCGACCTGCCTGTCCCCGCCGATTACGACGGAGATGGCAAAGCAGACGTGGCGGTCTACCGAACCGGCATCTGGTACGTCCTACCAAGCTCGGACGGGCAGGGTTACGGATACCAGTTCGGACTCGCGGGCGACAAACCGGTGAACAACGATTTCGACGGTGATGGCAAGTCCGATGTCGCGGTATTCCGCCCCTCAAACGGAACCTGGTATATCGCACGGAGTTCGGACAGTGGGTTTGAAATCACTGCTTTCGGATTGAGCAGCGACATCCCGGTCGGCGGCGACTACGACGGTGACGGAAGGTCCGACCTTGCGGTATACCGTCCATCAACGGGTGTATGGTACCTACTCCGTTCATCAGACGGTTTCACCGCAACCCGATTCGGGCTTTCAGAGGATCTGCCAGTGCAGGCGGATTTCGACGGCGATGGCCGTCACGATATCTCGGTGTTCCGGCCGGGACCCAATGTCTGGTATCACCTGCGAAGTACGGACGGCACATTCTCAGCAAGCCAATTCGGCGAAGTTGGCCAGCAGCCGTTACCCGGGATCTTTGTGAACAGATAAGGGATTGGCTTCGGTTATGCGTATAAGCTCGATACGAGACATCACCGTCCGAGGTCGCGCACTTTCTTGACCTCGTCGAACCGAGGCCGTATTATCTAAAACTTCCAAGCCGGAGTGGCGAAATTGGTATACGCACCAGACTCAAAATCTGGCGGGAGCAATCCCATGTCGGTTCGAGTCCGACCTCCGGCACCACGTCTTCCTTCCAAAATCCAAGTCTTAAATCTTTAACCTATTTTTGCGGATCAATTTTTCTGTAGTCGGGGATATACGGCACATGCATTGTGTCACTGTCCTCGGACGCTCGTTTCAATGTTGAACTGTGTTGTGCAGCTCTTGCAACAGCGTCCCATCGGCGCTACACTAGCCACATGCTGGCGGGCGCAGGAGCAGGTCCTGTTCTGGGCGTTGTCCGTCAGAAATCAGGACCGGTCTCGTTAGGAAATTGCTGTCTCCGCCACGGCGGGCATTTTTGACGGGGCAAGAAAGGAGAAATACTTAGATGGCTCCACGGGTAAAGAAAAGTATTATATGGGCTTCACTGCCTCGTGGATCGAGATATTCTCCGCTCCAATTTCAACGCGTCAAAAGACAGTCACGACAAATATAGGTAAATTCCCATGCGACAGTCACTCCTATTCCTCGCAATATCACTCACCCTCCTCTACATGATCGGCGGCTCGGAAGCTCTTACCAATGCCTTAACTAATATGTTCGTGCTCGCAAGCGTGCAGGTCATAAGGCACTTCCTTGACAGCCGAAACCAAGTACCACAGCAGCGATTGAGAAAGCGGACCGACGGGGATTTTAAAAGTAGGTCCTGAGGCACATAGTGCGTCGTCGTCTGCTATTACAGAAGCCCAAGCCGCGAACGCTGAAGAACTGTCGAGTACAGAGGCGGCCGGCCGAGTGTGCCGATAAGGAGTCCCAAAAAAAGATGGAGGTTTACCTTTAGACAGCTTGGCTCGTGGTTATTCCGCTAGAATCTCTTAAAAAGGTGAAGCGTGGGTGATTCCGAGCGACAGAAAAAAATTACTGGCAATCGGAGACCGAGTCGTGGCATCCTAGTCCGCACTGGGGGTGATATTATGATAAATAATTTTACTGAGGTAATTAAAAACTAGGTTAACCGCTTGACGGTTAGTAATAAAAAAAGAGGCCGCCCGAAAGGCGGTCTCTTTTTGTTTCGCATAACTTGATCACTTCAACCGTTACCGGATGTAGTAATCTATGTAACTGCCGTTGTTCACATCTGTCGTTCGAATCCCGTTGCGGATCCGCGTTACCCTGGAAACGTACGGACCGTTGGTGAGGGTCGTACCGTTCATCGTTCCGTACGTAGGTGCCGATCCGTCGGTCGATATTTCAACCGTACCATTCCGCTGAATCCGCAGGCTTATCGTGCCGCCCGTCTGAGGATTACGGCCGTAAAAGGTTCCAACTGCCCAGCTTGGTACGTCACCCTGACCAGGTGACGGGTATGGCGGATACACGCCTCCTCCAACCGGTGTGCGGAAGTAATCGATATAACTGCCGTTGTTAACATCGGTCGTCCGGATCCCGTTGCTGATGCGACTTAAGCGTGAGACATACGGACCGTTCGTCATCGTAGTCCGGTAGATAGACGCGTACGTCGGCGTAGAGCCATCCGTAGAAATAAGGACGGAACCGTTTGCGTTGATGTCGAGTCTGATCGTTCCGCCCGTCTGCGGATTACGTCCGTAGAAGGTACCCCGTGCCCAAGCTGGTACGCTGCCGGCTCCGCCGATCGGACCGCCGCCAATGGGCCCACCGCCCATCCATCCGCCGCCGTTCAGACCCGGAAGATCGTAAGTATCGGCGAGTCTGTTTATATCGTTACGGAGTTGGTTCCATTGTCGCTCGAGGCGGCGGCGAAATGCAGCGCTGTTCATCACCCTGTTGAGATTCTGCGAATTACTTATCATGTTGCGAACCTCGTTGCGGCTTTCCCACCACGAGTCGTTCGAGTTGAACCGGTTCCGCAGACGATCGACCGCATTCTCAAACTGGTTCGCGTAACTGTTATAGGTTCGCCTCGTGGATGCGCTCAAACCGCTGTTATTGACCTCGCGGCGAAAGTCATCGCGAAAGGCATTGCTGCTGGTCTCGAGCTGCTGTACAAACGCTTCCACCTGATTCCGGTTATAAGTAGTCGTGTATCGACCCTGACCAAACGCGGCCGACGCGGCGGTCGCAATACCAGCCAGAATTACTAGTGTTGAAAGAATTATCCTTTTGTTCATAGTGCCCCCCTAAATTTTCCTAACCATCGATTTGAATTCACACCGAACCTCCTGTCCGGTGCCAACTATTAAATTACCCATGCATCTATTAGGCCAAAAACATCTCAAAAATGTTAACGCTTTAATATAAAAAGACTTAAGTGTTTGCGATAATCAAAATTATAATAAAACACCCGAACCTGCACAACGTTTTTCGATGAAGCTTTCCGATTTCGACTACTACCTGCCCGATCAACTCATCGCTCAGCATCCTGCCGCGAAACGCGAGGCATCCCGGATGCTCACGGTGGATCGTGCGACACAAGCCTTCGGCGACGATGAATTCGCCAAGTTCCCACACCGCCTGCGTCAGGGTGATGTGATGGTTCTAAACAATACGAAGGTATTTCCGGCGCGGCTTCTTGGAGTTTCCGACACTGGCGCGAAAGTCGAGATCTTTCTGGTGAACAAGCTTGACGACGTTTCGTGGCGTGCTCTGGCGCGCCCGGCCCGGCGGCTCAAGGCAGGAAAGCGCATATCGTTCGGCAATGAGCTAAAAGGAGTCATCACGCGTCACACAAGCGACGGTCATGTCGAGATCTCATTCGATTTCGACGAC
>DASUSJ010000069.1:0-9917 GCA_036375155.1 Pyrinomonadaceae bacterium | reverse complement strand
AGTAAGCAAATTTGTTGGTCGTATAGAACAGAAAGTCTGTTTCAGTCTCAACTGCTCGAATGATACCTTCCCAGTTGATGGATGTGCTGGAGTGAGAAGTTGCAGTTGAAATCCCACCGTCATCGAAGGTGATAGTCACTTCCTTTTCGAATAGAGGATTCGACTTCATTTGCTTGCCGATCGAAAACTTCAAGAATGGAGCCGAAACATGTCTGTCCACTAGATAAATTGCACCTGATGCCACCGCCGCCGGAAAGAAAGATACAAGAAGAGCGGCCGGGATGGAAAACAGCTGTCCATCGCTAAGAAAGAGAATAAAGCCAAAGATGAAAAGAAACAGTACGGCAAATGCGATGGGTGGGCCGTACTTTACGATAAAGCTCTGAGAGGTCATGAACCGAAGAACTCTTAAGTAGTCGTCTCTTGTAAATTGAACGTTGAGCGTAACCGTCTCGAGCATAGCTGTTAGAAGGAAGTTTAGGTTGGAGTGCCGAAACAATCGCGTTTCGGTACCTTAAATAAAACAACGAACTTCCTTCTATTTTCAGAACAAGCGTCCACCTGGACACTGCTTGATTATCAAGTTCACAATCTTCTCACGTGAATTCGGCGGTGTGCCTTCGTGGATCTCGCGAACATTGGGCGGGATGCGGAATTGGGGCACACGCCAGCTTTACCTGATAAATGAAGCCGCAAGCGGTTGATCGCCAGTCAATCCGAAATGTTGAATAGAGATACCGCCGCTACTCTTGAGCTGATACCAAAGCCCGTCGCGGTAAACGGTAGCGTCCGTCTTGCCGTCGCCGTCGTAGTCCGCAGGTGCCGGAGTGTCCTTCGATAATCCCCACTCGAAGGTGGAGAAACCGGCGGTGCTTTGTTGCAGGTACCACGTGCCGTTGCGATAGACTGCGAGATCCGCCTTACCATCTCCATCGTAATCGCCGGCCACAGGCGTATCACTTGGGAGGCCGAAGTGGGCGACCGTGTATCCGAGACTCGATCGATTCAGGTGCCATTCGCCATTGCGATAGATCGCCTCATCGACTTGGCCGTCTCCGTCGTAATCGGCCGGAACCGGTTTGTCGCCGGCGAGGCCGAAGTTGATCACAGAAGCCTGTTGGTTTGCAAGATCGAACTCCCACCATTGTCCGTTTCGATAGACGGCGAGTTCGTCACGGCCGTCGCCGGTGTAGTCGGCGGGCGCTGGAATGTCGCCAGCCTGTCCGAACTGATACGCCGGGACATCTTCAGTCAAACTCCTCATCAACCACCACGTGCCGTCGCGATAGATGGCGATATCAGTCACGCCGTCGCCGTCATAATCAGCCGGCACGATGGTGTCTGTCGGGAGGCCGAACTGAACTGCGGTGAATCCTTGCGCCGAACGGTCCAAATACCAAACCGAGTCACCCGGTCGAAAGACAGAAACGTCCGAGCGTCCGTCGCCGTCGAAATCGAAGGCGGCTCGAGCCGGAGAAGCTTTAGGATTCCAGTGTGGAGAGAAACTGTCGAATGCGTTGTTGGTTATCTGGATCAAATTCGTTCCGTCGGCGTTCATGGCGTAAATGTTATATGAGCCATTCCGGTTAGAGCTGAATGCCAGTTTTGCAGCATTTGGCGACCAGGTAGGAGATAGATCTTCGGCCGAGGAATGAGTGACCCGAGCTTGATTCGATCCGTCAGAATTCATCGTATAGATTTCCGCATTCCCATCTCGATAACTTACAAAGGCTAACTTCGATCCGTCCGGCGACCACACCGGATCAAAGTTGTTTCCCTGTGCCATAGAAGTGAGCACAAGATTGTTAGTGCCGTTCGTGTTTATTGAACTGATGCGAAAGAAGCTCTGCGGAAATACGTACTCTGAATAAACCAACCGTTCCCCAGTGGCCGCCCAGTCGAGGCCGTACGCATAGGAGAAAAGATTAGTCACCCAGACTGAATTGCTTCCATCTGCATTCGCTATGAAAATTGCATCGTCGGGATCAAAACAATTACAACCGACATAAGCGATGCGGTCGGCTCTCGGTGAAAAGACCGGTTGCCAGGGGACAAACCCATAGCCGCCATCGACGCTTAATACTAAGGTGAGGTTCGATCCATCTGCATTCATCTTCCAAATGCTTGAGCTAAAGTCAACAAGGTTTCCTTTGGTAAATACTATCTGTCTTCCATCCCTAGACCATCTAGGACGATCTGTTCCCAAGGCCGGAGCAGTGATCGCGGTCTGTCCGGTGCCGTCCGCTCCGATCACATAAATTCGGTCGTTGCCGGTGAACACGATCTCGTTCGGGAGTTCCGCCCGAGCTGCGGTAGATGCTGCAAGCAATGCGAGAACAAAAACTAACTTCATGGCTTCCTCCTTTTTTTCGACGCTTCGATCCGCCGGAGAACCCGCGGGATCGTCTCGTTGAACCGTCATCGAGTTTTAGTGCTTTGGCCTTTCCACCTGCTGCCACCATCCTGTCGCGAAGCCGCTCCGACCCTGCCCCCCCTCATGTCCAACTGCGTAAAGTTTCAATCGGCTTCGATCATGCTTCGCCGACGAATTTGGACTTGCGCCTCACGGATTCAACCTATACCTAGTCCCGACTGAGTTGATACATCTAGGTGTGCCCGGAATCCCATCGATGTTGTAAGTGATGGTGTATTCGTCAGACGTATACTCGTCACCGCTCTCGCTCAGCGTCAGAATCCCTCCGATTTCCCCTTTTCCGGAAAACACTCCGGCCGTTGTGCGGAGGATTCGAACGAGCCTGAACGAATAATCGTTCCAACCATTTTCACGGCGCCACAGTCCGTGGCCCGTCGAAGGCGTACCGCTTGAATACCAGCTGATAATTGTTCCGTCTTTCTGGAATGTATATAGGGCCTCGAAAGCGGCCGCCGGGATAGGCTCTCCGGTGGCGCAGTCGCGAGGCGTGGTCTTTACCTCCCATACACCGGTGAGGCCGCGTACAGCGACCCCAGTGTCTTGTGCGGGTACCGTCATTGCGACGATGGCGAATACGATCGCCATTACTGCGCCGCACTTTGACTCTCTAAGTGTTGTGCTCTTCATTGACGTTTCTCCTTTACTTTGAATTAGCGAACGCATCTGGAATGGCACTCGCGAAACCGTGTTCCACGCGATCTGAGTAAGGGAGCGGACGGGTGGAAAGATACTTCTTTTCTTTTTCACAACCCTGCACTACAATGCGCCTGACGATTAATCCGACGCAGTTCGTACTTTTTCCGCTCCGCGAGCCAACATACGCGGAGGGGAATGCAGTGTCTTTGAAAACAAGCTTAGGTGTTTCTGAATTTTTTCTTAAGATGGGTAAACCATCTGTACATGGGGTTTACGAGTTCGGTGATTTTCGGCTTGATGCCGGTCATCTAATGCTTTATCGCAAAGACGAGGAACTTGCGCTTGCACCAAAGGCTGTTGAGACACTCCTCGCACTCGTTGAGCGCCGCGGACAGATCGTCAGCAAGGATGAATTGCTCGAGGCGGTGTGGCCTGACGCCATCGTAGAAGAATCAAATCTCTTCCTTTATCTTTCTGTTCTAAGAAAAACACTTGGTACCCAAACGAATGGTAAGCCGTGGGTCGAAACCCTTCGCAGAAGGGGGTACAGATTTAGCGGCAGTGTGCGTGTTATCCCGGCAACGAATGGGGATGGGGCGCCGCGGGTCGAGCCCTTCCCACTCCACGTCGTTCCCTCGAGGCTCCCGGATGCGGACAATGCTCCCGATGAAATACGGCCAAGGCCTTTCCGCTGGTGGAACTTCGCAGCAGCGGGGTTGTTGACCGCTGTAGTCGCGCTGACGCTCGCCTACTCCTACTTCCTCAAACATGAGATCACATCGATCGCCGTCATGCCTTTCGAGAACGAGAATGCCGAACTTGAATATCTCTCCGATGGAATGACCGAAACACTGATCGAGAGTTTGTCACGTTTGCCCAAACTGAACGTGAAGGCGCGAAGCTCGGTGTTCCGTTACAAGAACAAAGAGAAGGACGCGGCAACGATAGGAAGAGAATTGAACGTGCGGGCAATCTTGAACGGTCGCGTAGTTCAACATGGTGATAGGTTGACGGTATATCTGGAATTGGTTGACGCACAAACCGGTGACCGAATATGGGGTAACCAGTATACCCGCAACCAAACAAATATCATCTCTCTGCAACGGGAAATTGCCCGCGACGTCCTGGACAAACTCAGCGTAAGACTATCCGGTGCCGACGAGCAGGAATTAGCGAAGAACCCAACATTAAATGTCGAAGCTTATCAGCTGTATCTCAAGGGGCGTCACCACGCTATGAAATTGACGCCTCAGGATACCAAAAAAGGGCTTTCGTATTTCCAGGAGGCGATCGATCTGGACCCTAACTATGCCCTCGCTTACGTCGGGATTGCCGATGCAAATTTTCCGCTCGCATTGACCGGCAATATTGCACCAAACGAGGCATTTCCCACAGCAAAGTCGGCGGTAGACAAAGCACTAGAAATCGACTCTAACCTGGGTGAGGCCCATGCGACTAGTTGCTGGATTGCATTTTGGTATGAGTGGGACTGGAGCGGGGCCGAACAACACTGCAAACGCGCAATCGAGCTTAACCCGAACAACGGTGATGCTCATCGGGCTTACGCTCACCTACTTTCAAACATCGGACGACACGATGAAGCGTTCGCGGAAATGAAACGGTCCCTGGAAGTCGACCCCCTTGATTTGCGCACCAATGCGCAAGCGGGACAGGCGCTTATCCACGCCGGAAAAGTCGACGAGGCGCTTGTTAGCTTGCAGAAGAGCATTGATTTTGAACCGAATTTCTGGATGTCCCATCTGTTTTTAGCGAGCGCATATATTGAAAAAGAAAGGTATGACGAAGCGGTTGCCGCAGCACAGAAGCAGATCGAAATGTCGCCGGCTCAAACACATGGGATCGCGTATCTCGGTTACGCATTGGCGAGATCCGGCAAACATGAAGAAGCGCGTGCCGTCCTTCGGGAACTCCTGGATCGTTTTACGAAGGGTTTCGTTCCACCATATCGAATCGCACTTGTTTACAACGGATTGGACGATAAAGAGAACGCGCTAGTTTGGCTCGAAAAAGGACTAAACGCGCGAGACCCAATGATGACGTTTCTCAAGGTGGAACCAAAATGGAACAACCTGCGTTCCGATCCACGATTTAGGGACGTGCTGCGACGCATGGGCTTTCCGCCAAATCCGGCATAACAATCACAGTCAATTCGCGGCTTTGACTCGAACTTAATGTGAAGATCTCTCGCAAGTTTTTGTCCGTCCTTTTGTTTGTCGCACTGGCAAGTGCGGTAAACCTTTTAGCGCAATCATCCACCGGAAGCATTTCCGGTGTCGTCGTTGATGAGCGCGGCGCGATCATTCCGGGTGCGAAAGTCATCGCGATAAATACTGCGACCGGTTTTTCCCGCTCGGCGGTCTGCGGTTCGAGCGGCCGTTACCGTCTGGAGGATCTTCCGACCGGAACATACGCGCTGACGATCGAGGCGACGAACTTTTCGAGACACGTTCACACTGGGATCACGGTGGATGTGAACCAAAACGCTGTCGTGAACGCAGCGCTAAAGGTGGGCACGATCGACGAAGTCGTTACGGTGACGGAAAATGCCTCGCTGTTGAATACCTCAACTGCTGAAGTCAGCACCCATTTCGACGAACGGCGCTTGTCCGAGCTACCGATCGCACCAAACCGAAATCTATACGATGTGCTGCGGTCCGTTCCGGGTGTTAGCCAGCTCGGCCCGGGCCAGACAGCTTACGCGACCGGGGTAAGCATTTCGGTGAATGGCGGGCGTCTTCGGTCAAACAGTTTCTTGCTAGACGGGCAGGATATGAACGATCCGACCTTCACCGGTGGAGAGGTCGCGCTCAATAATCCGGATGCGATCGAGCAAGTGCGCATAATCACAAATCAGTTTCGAGCGGAGTACGGTCGCAATGCGAGCTCGGTTGTGAATTTTATCGGCAAGTCCGGAACTAACGACTATCACGGTTCATTGTTCTGGTACCACAACAACGAATACCTGAACGCTTGCAACAATCTCGACAAGCTTGCGACCGGAGCGCCGACCGGTTTCTGCAATAGGAACGCGACCACCGACGCGCGGAAGCGAGCACCGTTTCGACGCGAGAATCAAATCGGATTTACTTTCGGCGGACCGTTGATCGTTCCGTGGTTTGGCGATGGAGGCGATCGACCAGTTTGGAAAGGTACAGACAAGACTTTCATCTTCGGGGATTACCAGCGATGGTCCGATAGCGAGCTCGTGTCCGGGCCGACGTTGAGATCGGCTCCGACCGCTGCCGGTCGCGCGGTTTTACAGTCCGTTGCCGCGAATCGTCCTCAGGTCCGGGCGCTTCTCGATTTTGTGCCCGCGGGGATACCGAATGGCGAGTCCGCGACGTTTGCATTACCTATGCAGCCGGAACAAACAGTGCAGCTGGGGGACTTCACCGGCTCGGCCTTATCGGAATTTGATGACCATCAGGGCTCGGTACGGATCGATCATCGTATCAATGACAAGAATCTTCTTTACGCGCGATACCGGTTTGATTCGCAACGCTCGTCGGGCGTCGGTCAGGTTACACCGCCGCGGCTCACGTTAGTCACTCGAGGCAGATCAGGCGCCTTGGCCGTCGTTGTGAACAGCAGTCTGACAGGTAAGTTGTTCAGTGAAGCGCGCCTCGCCTGGACACGATTCAGTTCGGTCGGCGAGGCTGAGCATGCTTTCGCTACCACAATCCCCTCCATAGGCATCGTGAGTATGGGAATGGTCGCTTCAAATGCGCTGGGATCGCGGACGGCGATTGGCTTTCCTCCAAATCAGCCCGGCTTCCGAGAGCATGATACCTACCAGATCAGTAATTCCCTCTCTTACGTAACCGGCAACCACAGTATTAAGTTCGGCGTTGAAGCCCGTCGCACGGACGCGCGGCTTCTGGGCATCCTTAACCAGAGAGGTATGTTGAGCTACGACTCACTTTCGAGTTTGGTAAACGATAGCGCGAGGGTAGCGACGAAGAGCTTTGTGTTGGCCGGAGGTGAAAGTGCGGGCTTTTACCGCTGGCACGAATTCTACGCATTTGCGCAGGACGAGTGGCGGATACGAAACGATCTAACTTTCACCTTCGGGCTTCGATACGAATATCCGGGTGACACGTTCAGCTACGCGAACCGACTCAATGAACGGATCGTCGCCGCCAACGGTAACAACCCGGCATTTCGTCTCGATCCCGTCCCGAAAACCGACACGGATAATTTCATGCCGCGACTCGGCTTCAACTGGAATCCGCGCACGCGCGAACGCGGCGTCATCGGGTTTGTAACGGGTGGGGACAAGCTCGTAATACGCGGAGGCTACGCACGTACGTATGATGCGAATTTCATGAACATCCACGTCAACGTAGCGCTCTCGTTCCCGTTCGTCGCAACGCAAACCTTCTCGCCACCTAACTCTTTCGTGTCCGTTCAAGGAGCGACATCGCCGACCATTACTCTGCCGGGTCGTTTTTCACGAACGGTGGTATCGGAGGACTTCCGCGCTGGGGCCAGCGATCAGTTTTCACTCGAGGTGCAACGCGAGCTAGCGGAGGACGTTGTAATGAAGATCGGATACATTCGAACGCGTGGGACCGGACTGCTGCAAACCGTGGACGGGAATCCGTGCAAGATCACGTCGAGCAGCTGCGCGCCGCCGAACTTCGGAAACCGCGTAAACCCAAATCTGGAAGCGGTCACGCTTTACACAAATTCTGCCAGCTCGACCTATGATGCCCTTCAGTTAAGTCTAACAAAACGCTTGAGCAATAATTTGAGTGCCGGATTGCATTACACATGGAGCTCGTTCATCGACGACGCATCGGACGTATTCAACCCTTCTACGTCAGAGAATGCCCGGGCGCAAAATTCCTTCGACCGCCGCGCCGAGCGGGCGCGTTCGGCCTATGATCGCCCACACCGACTTACGGGAAACTTTGTGTACGGGCTTCCGTTTTATAAGCGACAGAGAGGATTTGCGGGGCGCCTTCTGGGTGGCTGGCAGCTTGATTCGTTCTTCACATTTCAAAGCGGCGCTCCGTTCACAGTCTTTCTTGGCACGGACCGTTTTGGCACGGGCAATCCGATCCGCCCGAATCTGAATACGACTCTAGACCTTTCCAATATGACGATCACCGAGATCCTGGCTGCTGGCGGCCGCAGCCTTTTCAGTGATCTAGCTCCGGGACAGCGAGTGGGAAATGCGGGTCGCAACATCCTGCGCGCAGATGGCATCAGACTCGTTGACTTCGGGGTCATCAAGAATACTCGGGTGACCGAGTCGATTCGTTTTCAATTGCGCGCAGATATTTTCAATTTCTTCAACGGTCGAAATTTCGGGATCCCCAGCGCCACTTATAGCTCAGTATCGAGTTTCCTGAATCAATGGGCGACTAACGGTGGGAACCGGCGAATCATTCTCGGGGCGAGATTAGTGTTTTAGTAGCCGCCGGATGAACACAGAAAAACGCCGATCTCGCAACACGAAAGATCGGCGTCATCAGAGTAAAGACGGGCTAATTTGTTCTACTTCATTATCAGCTTCGCGATCGTCTGCAGTTGCATATTCGATGTGCCTTCGTAGATCGCGCCGATCTTGGAGTCGCGCCAGAATTTTTCGACCGGGTAGTCTTTCACGTAGCCATAACCGCCGAACAACTCGATCGCTTTCGACGAGACGCGCTCTGCGCAGCGCGACGAGTAGAGCTTCGCGATCGCTGCTTCTTTCAGGAACGACTTGCCGGCATCCTTCAAACGCGCCGCGTTGTAGACGAGAAGACGCGTCGCCTCGATCTCGACCGCCATCTCGGCGAGTTGGAACTGGACGGCCTGAAAATCACCGATCTTTTGCCCGAACTGCTCGCGCTCCTGCGTGTACTTGAGCGCCGCTTCATACGCACCCTGTGCGATCCCGAGCATCTGCGCGCCGATCCCGATGCGGCCTTCGTTCAGAGTCTCGATCGAGACCTTGTAACCCTTGCCGACTTCACCGAGTACGTTCTCTTTGGGAACTTTGGCATTGTCGAGTATCAACTCGGTTGTCGATGACGCACGGATACCGAGTTTGTCTTCTTTCTTCCCGACCGAGAATCCTGGAAATTGTTTTTCGACGATGAATGCGGTGATGCCTTTGTAGCCCGCCGACGGGTCGACGGTCGCAAAGACAATGAAGATCTCTGCCTCATTGCCGTTCGTGATCCACAGTTTCTGTCCTGTTAGTTCGTAGTGATCGTCCCTCTCGACGGCGCGCGTCTTAAGTGCAAACGCGTCTGAACCCGAACCGGCTTCGCTAAGTGCATACGCTCCGACACGCTGTGTCGCGAGCTGCGGCATGTACTTCTTTTTCTGCTCGTCGTTCGCCCATCGCATGAATGCGTTCGTGACAAGCGTGTTGTGGACGTCGACAAAAACCGAGACGCTCGCGTCGACACGCGCAAGTTCTTCGATCGCGACGATCGCGTTGAAGATCGTCGATCCGGCACCGCCGTACTCCTCGGGCGATTCGATCGACATCAGTCCAAGCTCGAAACATTGCTTGATAACGTTTGGATCCAGCTTACCGGCGTGTTCCATCGCTTCGACCTTCGGGCGGATCTCACCCTCGGCAAACTCGCGAACGGATGCACGGAACAATTCTTCTTCTTCCGATAAAACGGTCAAGCCGTGATTCGATAACGCAGGGACTGCGGCTGTGCTCATATTATTATTTTATATTCGGCTCGCAAGATTCGATCCTGGACCCTTTCTTTGAACGCGCATTTTGGCGAACCAGGCCGATTAAAGCGGATTGGAGTTATCTCTAATCGTCGCTTTCTTTTTCGTGTGGTTGGTGTGTTTGGTGGTTTTTGTT
>DASUSJ010000068.1:0-4012 GCA_036375155.1 Pyrinomonadaceae bacterium | reverse complement strand
CGCGCGGGGCTTTTTCCGCGGTGGCCGAGCTTGCCCGGAAGAGAGGTGGGTTATGAACAACGTATCGCGCCGGCAGTTTCTCAGCTTGCTTGGCACCGCCGCAGCGTCGATCGCGGTTACGCGATTTGTTCCGGGTGCAAGTGCATTTTCAGAGACACGTCCGTTCGAGATCCTTGCGGTAGGCGATTCGCTGATGTCCGCACAGGGCCTCCGACCCGAAAATAAATTCAGCTGGCTTGTGAAAGAGTGGATCGAGAAAGAAGTTTTCGCCGGCAGGCGTGCGGTCAACTACAAGTCGAAAGCCCACTCCGGTGCCCGTATCCGGCTTCACGAGGATGAAGCGGCGAAGATGCGCGAGCTCGGTGACGATGAGCGGCGTTTTCACCATCCCGAGATAAACATCTCGTTCCCGTGTATCGGAACCCAGCTCGAAACCGCACGCGGGGAGTACGACGACCCGGCTGCCGTCGATCTGATCCTTTTGTCCGGCGGCATCACCGATGTCCTCGTAGCGAACGTAGTCAACCCGTTCGTAAAGAAACATCGGTTGCTCGAGCTGATCGGGCAGTACTGCAACGCGGGTATGACGAGTTTGTTAAAGAAGACGACGAGTTCGTTCCCCAACGCCTCGGTTGTGGTCGTCGGGTATTTCCCGGTCATCTCGACTCAAAGCGACACTGACAAGATCTCGCGTTACCTCTTCAAGGCGGTGAAATTCCCGCACCCGCTGCAGTTCGGTATCGCGAACCCTTTCAGTAAACAGTTCATGAAAGTGCTGCGGAAAAAAATGGCCCAGCGGTCCGAGCTTTGGGTCGCGGAATCCAACCGGGCGTTTCAGAAAGCGATCGCGTCCGTGAACCAGGGTTTCGAAACCGACCGGATCTTTTTTGTCCCGACCCCGATCACGGCCGAAACGTGCTTCGCGACAAAGAGGACGATGCTGTGGGACACGAACAACGACAATCTTCCCAGCGATGAGATGTACGCGACGCGGAAGGTCGAGTGTGGGAAGGCCCTCGCCGAGATCAACTACCACCATTACGGCAAGCTTGCTCTCCGAATGTGCGAGCTGGCTGCGATCGGCCACCCTAATCTCGAGGGTTCGATCGCATATGCCGACGCTATCAAGAAAGTCGTAGAACCTGTACTTAGAGCAGGAAACGTCGAACGCTTGGCGGCAGGATCAGTCGGCATGTCGCGCCCGAGGGCGGTCTCAGGCGCTTTAAGTCGGAACGACTAACCCGTATGAAAACTTTATCCGTCATCGTTCTTATCGTCTTCACCACGTTTTCGGCTTTCACCCAGGAACGCGTGTTGGAGCCGGCCGAATTCGATCGCGTCTTCAGCGCCTCGTATGAGATATGGACTGTTTGGAAGGGGAAGGCGTTTCGGAAATCTGTGACCGTCGAGAGCCGCTCGCCGAAAAACAACTACAAGCTGAGCCGCGTCCTGGAGTTTGATGGTACCGGCGCATCGTCCGCCGTCTACAACGAACATGTCGAAGGGAAAGAGCCTCGGTTGACCCGCGAGATCATCGGTGTCGACCACACGAATTACATTCGGGACGGGCGAAGAGGGAACTGGTGGTTGCGCGGCGATGCTAAACGAGAAGAGTCACACAAGCATCTCGCTTACGCACCCGACCCGATGGAAGTTCAGGCGGTCCGAGCGCACTTTGTTCGATCACAGTTCGATACGACGAGGAAGGAAAGCTCGTACGTGTTCGTGGGGACCGAACAAATAAAAAACGAGCCGGTCACTGTTTATAGAGCGACGGAGCGGATCGCGGGCTACGAAAAGAAAACGGGTCTTCGAATGCAAACCGACGCGGTCATGAAGTACTGGTTTGGACGGGACGGAATGATCTTGAGATCGGAGTCAGTGTCGAACGGACACGTCGGAAACGATGTGTATCACCTAAAGATCACGGCTGTATGGGAGCTTGATCCTTCGATCTCGATCACCCCTCCTATACCGCCGAGCTAGGGAGCGACAGGGCCGGAAAAGCCTGTCGTGCGCGTTGCTTGTCGCTCCGGATGTCCATGTGAGTTACGAAATAAGGAGAAAGTAATGTTAAGAAATAGAGCAATCGCAATCGCAATAATAGTCAATTTCTTGTTCCTTACGGTCGTACCGGTATCAGCGGATAATCGCGATCGCACGATAACGGTGATGACATACAACATGTACCCTGGTACGGAGTTTAGCGGGATTTTTGGGTCCGAGACGCAAGAGGAATTGGTAACGGAAGTGGCGGAAGCATTTACCGATGTTTATGCCGGGAACGTCCCCGAACGGATCGATGAGATCGCCGATCAGATCGCAACGGGTTCGCCGGACCTCGTAGGTCTGCAAGAGGTCGCGCTGTGGCGCTACGGCTTTCCGCAAGATCCGGCACCGGCCACGATCGTGGCTTTCGATTTTCTCGAGATGCTTCTTGACCGGCTGGAAGCTCGGGGACAATATTACGTGCCGGTAGTGATCCAGACCAACCTTGACGCCGAGCTTACAGGCGTGTTCAGCCAAACATCGGCGCTCGACATTCGTTTTACCGACCGCCTCGTCATACTCGCGCGTACGGACCTCAGGACGTCCGAGTTGATGATCGAAAGCACCGAGGCCCAACACTTTGCCGTCAACCTTCCCGTTTCGGTGCTCGGAACCACGGTGCTCGTTCTTCGCGGCTGGACCTCAGTCGATGTCAGACACCGCGGTAAGACCTATCGCTTCATAAACGCACACGTCGAGTCGTTCTATGAACCGGTGCAGCTTGCCCAGGTATCGGAGTTGATTCAACGGACGGCTAATTCCCCAATTCCCGTAATACTCGCCGGTGACTTCAACTCCGACGCCGAAGCCGGTGGTGTCGCGTACGGTATGCTCACAAGTTCCGGATTCGCCGATACGTGGGACCTGATGCCTCAGTCCCAGCCGGGATTCACTTGGGCGCTTTCGGACGAAATACCAAACGTCATAGCGATACCGACGCAGAGATTGGATCTGATACTGACCCGGGGCGTGATCGAGCACGCGAGCGTCGATGTCCTGGGCGAAGATCTCGCGACCGACCTCACGCCGTCGGGATTTCGACCCTCGGATCACGCTGCGGTGAAGGCATCGTTCGTGCTCGCGCCTTAACAACGTCTGGCCTCCCACTATTAATAACTTGACGTCACTTGGCGATGCTGATTTACTTCGTAAGCGCCGCTATGGAAAAGGTCCTGCTTATTTTTGTGATTATTCTCTTGCCGACCATGGTGAGGGCTCAGAACGATGTTCGTTCCGAACAAGCAGAGCGGGTGAGACGGGTGGTCGAAAGCTTCGGTCAGAGGCCGACAAAGGTGACACTCCTGTCCCGAAGCCTGATCGTCGCGAAGGGGAAGATCATTCGCTCGCGGGACGGCTCGTTCGATCTCAGGATAAATCGTCGAGTGACCACGGTTCCTTATGGGGCCGTGCTCGAGATGCAGGGCGGTGGCCAGTCGATAAGTTTTGTCCCCAAAAGCCAAACTCGCAATTACGGCGACTGGCGGGATGTCGGTCACATTTACGCTGCTACCCGCATCCTCATCCTCACCGTTGATGGCAGCTCCATCAAAGGTTTTTCGAACTCTATCACAGACAGGCTTCTGATCATGATCGACGAGAAGGGCCGCGAGCGCGTTGAAGTTCCGGTCGATAAAATCCTGGCCGTTTACGGTTTGATCGGCGGTTACGGCGGCGTAAAGGCCGGTGCTTCGAAAGGCGAGGAAGCAATGCATGCCGGGAGAGACAAATTGCTTGGCGGAGTGTTTACGGGTATCGGCGCATTGATCGGATTGGCAAAAAGTGACGGTCGGCCGATCTTGATCTATTCCAGGTAGCGAGGTGACTTGGTGAAATTTTTATCTGTCATTCTGTTGGTTCTATTTACCCAGGTTCTTACGATCGCGGCTCAGGACAGCGCCGACTGGGAGATGCGTGCAAGGGAAGTACGAGCGGCTGTCGAGAAGATGGTCGCGGCTGGGCACAC
>DASUSJ010000067.1:0-7460 GCA_036375155.1 Pyrinomonadaceae bacterium | reverse complement strand
TGTCCGATCCCTACATCGTTTCGAATGCAGGCATCAGTCTGGTCGATAATTCACGCCTGGCAATCAACCTCGTTACATCCCGCGACGGGCTGATCGCATTTGACGAGTACCATCACGGGTACGGGTCGAACAAC
The DNA here is from genome assembly GCA_036375155.1 of Pyrinomonadaceae bacterium. Classification (GTDB taxonomy): domain Bacteria; phylum Acidobacteriota; class Blastocatellia; order Pyrinomonadales; family Pyrinomonadaceae; genus OLB17. The sequence goes on along the minus strand of DASUSJ010000067.1, from coordinate 7,326 downwards.
AATCGCTTTTTTCAATACTTCGAAGGTACGCCCGTGCTCGCCATCTTTCTTCAATTAGGCTTGCTCGCGGCGCTGGTGTTCGTTTCACAGAGCCGGCGTTTCGCCCGTCCGGTGCCCGAAGCCGAACCAAGCAGGCTATCCAAGCTGGAATACGTCTCTGCGATGGCCGAGCTGCAGCAGCGGACCCGAGCATACGATCTTGCCATAGAGAATATCTACACGGACTTTCGTCGCCGGGTCAGCAGCCTGCTCGGACTGGACAACACCGTGGCGACGAGAAAAGAGCTCGCCGATCGGATAGCGGAGCGGACCGGGACGGCCGTCGAGGAGATCGAGGAGCTTATGTTTGCCTGCGAAGACGTTATTCGCGGCGAACCGATCGGTAAAGCAGAAACAGTAAGGATGATTGAAAGGATCCGGAAGCTCGAAGGTGACCTGGGTCTTCGGCGGGCGGGAGCCAGGGGCGTATAACGAATGTCACTCTCTAACCTGGTCGTCCTGGCCGTGCTCTTCTTTTTGACAAGCGTCGTCGGAGTCGTTACAGGGAGCAATTCGCTCGTCACTGTACCGGTAATGTTTCAGTTCGGTATCGACGAAAAGGTCGCCGTCGCGACCAACATGTTTGGGCTGACCTTCATGGCTGTCGGGGGAACCATTCCTTTCGTTCGGCAGGGATCTATTGAAATCAGAAGATTGTGGCCGCTATTGATATTAACTGTGATCGGCTCGGCTCTCGGCGCGGCGTTGGTGGGGTTCATCACGAATCAGGCGATCAAACTCATCGTGTCGATCGCAATGATCGTCATTGTGATCTTCACTTTCACCCGGCCTAAGGGAAACGAAAAGTCCGTTCCATCGGAGAGTCACATCGAGCCGATAGTCGAGGAGCGTAGGGATGTTCTTCGATTCAGTCCCTTGGCGCTTGTCGCGACCTTCCTACTCGCGATCTATGGGGGACTTTATAGCGGGGGCTACGTCACGGTGCTGACTGCAACCCTGGTCGCGTTTGCTGGCATGACCTTCTCGGAATCGATAGCCGCGACCAAGCTTATCAACGTTTTTTCCTCCGGAATTGCGACGTTAGTTTTTATGTGGCAAGGTTTAGTAGATTACGGCCTCGGCATCATACTTGCCGTTTCGATGTTCGCGGGCGCATATGTCGGAGCCCACTATGCGGCACGGATGAACGAGCTTTGGCTGAGACGCATATTTCTGACGACCGTCTTGATCCTGGCCGGAAAAATGTTTGTCGATCTGTTCTAGCTGGCCTCGCCGTGCAGGACGCGCGGGCCGGAAATCGCGATCGGATCCAAATTATCCATGCTTCGTTTCAGGATCCAAAATCTGAGAGTCTAAAGATCCGAAAATGAGACGGTAGAGACCATCGGCCGCCTTGAACCTGAATTCAAAACAGAATGCTCATTCACACACCCTCGACAGTCGCCCACATTTTGAACGAACTGCGCAAGACCATAGTCGGACAGGATGACGTCATCGAACAGATCCTCGTTGCTCTGCTCGCCGAAGGGCATGCACTTTTGGAAGGCGTACCTGGGACGGCGAAAACATTAACGGTCAAGACCCTCGCACGCATCCTCGGGGCCCAGTTCTCGCGCATTCAATTTACGCCCGATCTGATGCCGTCAGATATAACGGGTACGAACGTTTTCAATATGCAGTCGTCGCAGTTCTCGCTGCGGCAAGGCCCGATCTTCACCGACATTTTGCTTGCGGACGAGATCAACCGGACGCCGCCAAAAACACAGGCGGCCTTGCTCGAGGCGATGGAGGAGAGACAGACCACGATCGACGGTGAACGCTATCAGCTCTCGCCGATCTTCACCGTGCTGGCGACGGAAAACCCGATCGAGTACGAGGGAACATATCCGTTGCCCGAGGCTCAGCTCGATCGGTTCCTGCTGAAGATCCTGATCGATTATCCCGCTGAGGCAGAGGAAAGTGAGATCGTAAGCAGGTGGGACTCGGGATTTAACTCCCACCACCTGGATCAAATGAACATCCAGCCGCTTCCAAACGCGGCCACCATCCAAAACTGCCGGCTCGAGGTTCGGCAGATGCGTATGGAGCCCGGCGTACAGAAGTACATCGTTGATATCGTTCGGCGCACTAGGAACCACCCGACGATCCTCTACGGGGCGAGCCCGCGTGCGTCGATCGCACTCCTGCTTTGTTCAAAAGCGCTGGCGGCGATCCGCGGACGCGATTTCCCGACTCCCGACGACGTTCGCGATGTAGCGTTACCGGTAATGCGCCACCGCCTTGCGCTCCGCGCCGAGGCCGAACTGGAAGGCGCCACCACCGACGCAGTAATCTCGGATATTTTGAAAACCGTCGACGTCCCGCGGTAGATCGGTTGGCCATAGATCTTCTTTCTAAGCTAAACAAAACAAGCCAAGCACATTCGCAAGTCCTTTAGGGCGGCTCGCGCCCGCTCAATCGCGAGGTCGGAAGGCGGGCTTCTTCTTCGGAGCTAACACACATTCGCAGGTCTGGCGGCCCGCCCATACGCGCGAAGTTACGCTTTGAGCTTCAGCTCGCGGAGCGAGCGACAACATAAAGCCTCCCCCGCCGCTAGCCGGGGTAAGAATTGCCAATACTGTGGGCGAGCTTGCGAAAGCGAGCGAAAGACGCCTGTTGCTCGCATACACGAGCTCCATTGTTTTCGATCCGCACCCCCCAGCTCACGCTGGGGGCTTTATGCTGCCGCTCGCTTTGTTAGCTGGCGCCCTTCAATTACAAATACAAAAGCGGGCCCGGGCCCCTGGCGGAACTGCGAATGTAGTTGGCTTTAATCGGGAAGGGTTAAGAAAGTGCGAGGGCGAAGCCGCCTCCGGACTTGGAATGTGGTTAGCTTGAATTGGTCAGCTTAAAAAGCGAACTAGTTATCTTCCTCGTTCGACTCATCCGCCGCGGGTCTGTTGGCCGGCGGTCTTGTGGCTGCGGGACTCGGTGACGGTCGAGCGGGCACGGCAGTCGGACGCGGATCCGGGACAGGGGTGGATGTAGTATTCGCGTTTGCTGCCGGTGGCCGTGGCGTTGGTGATTGTCTCGGCGTCGGCGTTGGCGTCACCGGGCACAATATCAACCCGCTCGGTGTTACCGAACATCCCGGCGGCATGTCTTGCATGAACGGGCTCTGTCCAGGTGGAATATTGATTGTTCCGCCGCCCGGTCCGTAAGTTTGTGGCGGAGCTCCCGGCGGTGGAGCACCTGTCGCCCAGGGATTGTAACCGTCGCCGCCGGGCATCGTGCCGGTACCGCTAACATTAGAATTACCCACGATCTCCGGCATCATACCCGGCATTGCAACGAGGTTCTGTTCTTCGGCTCCGGTCGCCGGATTGATCGGCTGCACCGGCTGTCCATTAGCGTCGGGCTGCAAAACCGTCGTCGGATTTGTCTGCTTTGAAGAAGTCGCGTAGATAAGAAATGCCGACAACAGGGATATTCCTGCGAGCACGATGAATGCTGTCTTCCAGATGTTGTTTCCCGCCGCGCTCGCGGCCACGGCTGCAAGCGTCGGCTGATTGGCCGCAGCCTGCGTAAGGTCCGCCGCAAAATCACCGGCCGATTGATATCGAAGGTCGGGATCTTTCGCCAGGGCTTTCAATAGCACCGGCTCGATACCCGGCAGCAGATCGCTTCGGAAAGCGGATAGCGGCGGCGGAGCTTCCTCGGTATGTTTCACCATCACGTCCGAAGGACGCTCGCCGCTGAACGGTGGCTCGCCCGCCAGCATCTCGAAAGCGATCACCCCAAGCGAGTAGACATCCGAACGTGCGTCGGCTTCTTCCACTCCGGAGCACTGCTCAGGAGCGAGGTACGCAAAATCGACACCGCTTAGCTCGGCATCGGCGCGGCTCGCAGCCATCGGGCCATGAGACCCGATACCGAAAAGCTTGATATGGAAACTTCCGTTCGGATCGCTGGCTACGAGTACATTTTCCGGCGTAAGGTTTCCGTGGACGAGTCCATGATCATGGACAGCGGAAAGCGCTGCCGCGGTCTGCTTCGTAATATCGAGGGCGGCGGTTGCGGCAAGCTTGCCGGAGTCGTGTAAAACCCGCGCAAGTGTATCGCCGTTCTCGCCTTCATACACAGCATATACGATCCCATTCGACGAGGAGCCGAAGTCGATAACGTTGAGGATATTCGGATGGACGACCTTCGACGCCGTCTTCGCCTCGTCAAAGAAACGGCGAATGATCTGGTCATCGAGGGCAAGAGCTCGCGGTACGATCCTCAGCGTCACCGGGCGGTCCATGAAAATGTGCCTGCCCCGATAGATGTCGCCGATCTCGCCCCGCCGGACAAGGGGTCCCACCTCATATTTCTCTGCAAGATCTTTTCCTTCGAATTCTCCGGTCATCTTTGTTAGAACGCCTCGATTCTCCCGAGGTTGCAAAGCAAAACGCGGACGCCCCGTTATTATAACTGGCGTCCGCGATTCAATTGCTTCTGTAGATTAAAGCTTAACGAATACGATAAGCAGCGCGAACAGCACGAGTGACTCGATAAGAGCCAGCGCGATGATCATAAGCGTCTGTACGGTACCGGCAGCTCCGGGATTGCGAGCCGCGCCTTCCGCAGCACGCGAACCGACGAGTCCCTGTCCTATACCGGCGAGACCGGCCGCGAGACCGAATCCGATGCCGCCGCCGATAGCTTTGGCAGCGGCGACAGACGATTCATTGTCCGCGGCTCCGCCCTGCGCCATTGCCGGGATCGCCATCAATGCCAACGCAAGCGTTGCAAAAAAGATGTATTTGATCTTGTTCATATTATCTATCTCCTGTTCTATTTTTATTTACGTTTTACTCAGGAGAATCGTTCGTCTTGAATCTGCTCGCTGGTATTATTTCGCCTCGCTTCCGGTATGCCGCGGATTTTATACTCCGTAGAGTCCGCGTCTCCTGTAGCGTGCGGGCATATCTGCTATAAATCGCAGGTTCTCAAAAACGACTCTCTTGCCTGTGTTCGGAGTGCGAGTTTCAGCTCGTCTCCGAAAAGAGGAACACGCTAATGCGTGCACTCTAAACTTATGCATGTGCCGCAGCAGCTTCACCCGGAATGGGCTCGTCGGTGTGCCCATCGTGTTCATGTTCGCCGTGCGGTGCATGCGAGACTTCGCCGATGTAGATCATCGACAACAGCGTAAAGACGAACGCCTGAACGAACGCGACAAATACGCCGAGCAGAGTCAAAACAAGCGGTACAAGAAACTGCGTGAAAGGCGGGAACAGGTTCGTGATCTGCACGAAAACCTGCTCGTCCGAAAACATGTTCGCGAAGAGGCGGACGCCGAGCGTGAACGGCCGGATCGAATTACTGATCAGCTCGATCACGAAGATCAGAGGTGTAATGATCACCGCCATCGCCAGCGGTAGTCGCGGGCCCGCGAAGTGCGCGATATGCCCGAGAAATCCGTTTTCGCTAATGCCGACGTAGTTGTAATAAACAAATGATGAAATACCGAGAGCGAATGTAACGTTCACCGACGCCGTCGGCGACATAAACAGCGGGAACTGTCCCATCAAATTTGAGATCAGTATTAGGACACCGAACGTAGCCACCACCGGCAAGTGCCGGTAACCGTGTGAGCCGATGATGCTCGTGATCATATCCTTGATCGCGAGATATCCCGCCTCAAGCGTCAGCTGACCCTGGGTCGGATCGTCCTCAGAGAGTTTTCCTTTCAGAAGATACACGACGAAGATCGTCAGCAAACATGCGATGACGAACATGATCGTGTACCACGGGATCGCGTTCTCGACCGTATACGGGCCGAAGACAGCCTCTGCTTCCGTCCCGAAATTCGAAAAGAATTTGTCCCAAATGGGCTTGGTGTAGTTCATCTGAAAGTGATGAACCGGCTCGCCAAGATAATGGTTAATAAACTCAACGATCAGCGGGACGTGGTGTCCGCCTTCGGCAAATAAAAGCATTCTTAATTTCCTTCCCAGTACGGCAGACTTCGCGTCTGTCGTGATCGAACAGGCGGAAAGCCCGTTCTATGGTCTTAAAACTATCCTTATCAACCCCTCGATAACTACCGCGAAACCAAAGGCCGCCAACCCGAGGATGACTGCAACGATCGGAACGAATCCGGCCGCGTAGATCACCGCAACGACTGCCGCGAGTATCAGATAACGCAGGAAATACTTGCCTGCGAGCATCCTCGGCCGCTCGCCGGTCGCGGCTGCATCAAAGATCTTTCGCAAGGAGCTCTTCAGCCAGTAATAATTTACGAAAGCCAGGGCGGTCCCGATCAAAATACCCAGTCCGAACCTGAAAGAACCGAAGGCTGCTCCCGCGATCGCCCCGCCCAGACCTATAGCAGCCATTGTCCATAAGATTCGCCCGTGAGTTAACGGCCGGACAGTTTCTGTTTGGTCTGCAGACGGTGCAAAATCTTCGCCCATTGCGAACCTTAAATTCTACAAAGGAGTACTAAAAAGTTCAAAGGCAGGAGTTATTTCTTGAAGATTTGGGATGTGATGCGAAAAAACTGTACGAAACCGATCACGGACCCGAGGATGATTCCGCCGACGATGCCCCATGGAGATGTGCCGAACAGCACGTCGGCTCCCCACCCGAGGATCAGCATGAAGATTACCGCCGCGGAGAACGCTATTCCGGCAGAATATGCCAGGCCGCTTCGCCGCATGTTCTCTGCCGCTGATTCTGGCTCGTGATGGAGTATCGTATCGACATGCTCGGGAGGTTGTGACCGCTCATCGAGCCTTCCAGCATTATCGAAGAGTCCGAGCGAACCATCGACCGGCGTTTCTGAGGGCGAAGTGCTCGGATCCGGTCCGGGCTCGGGTTGGTCGTCGCTTAACAGGTTTTTGATCATCCTGTCTCCGGTTTATGGTGACGCATACGTAATCGTCGAAGTTGTCGTCAAGAATCCGAACAGTTTGTCCTGAACGTCGGGATTTGTAACCAGCTTATTATGCTCCACGCACTGATAGATCTCGGCAGTGACTGGCAACGGATACTTCTCGCCGTTTCGCAATGTCTCGCTCGCCAGCGAACGTTTTGTAACTACGCTGTCGCCTAGGGCGAACAGCAGCGGCTTGATGACGTCATCCTTTACCTTTTCCCCGTTGGAACGCGTAAAGCCGTCGGCTTTGAAATGTGTTTCCCACCGGCCCTTCTTTTCATCGCGTCTCAGTAGAAAGGCTGTCGGCGTCTCTTTGCAGTCGGATCCGATCAAATAGAACGATACCGGAGGCTTCCCATTTGTCCCTGCGTTCAATGCCGCCTGAAACCTCTTTGCCCTAGAAAGAGCAGCAGTAAAGA
>DASUSJ010000066.1:0-6251 GCA_036375155.1 Pyrinomonadaceae bacterium | reverse complement strand
ATACGCGAGGCGGTCGAGGATCCGGACGTACTCGCGATCAAGATGTGTCTCTATCGCATCGGCGCCGATTCGCCGATCGCACCGCTGCTTATCGAAGCGAGTGAGCGTGGGAAGCAGGTCACAGCATTGATAGAGATAAAGGCTCGGTTTGACGAGGAGAACAACATCGAGTGGGGCAAGCGTCTTGAGCGAGCGGGCGTACACGTCGTCTATGGACTGCTGGGCTTGAAAACTCACGCCAAAACGACGCTTGTCGTCCGGCGAGAGGGGGATGAGCTTCGCCGTTATGTACACCTAGCAACGGGCAACTATAACCCGGCAACATCGACCGTCTACACGGATCTCGGTCTTCTAACGGCGGACGAGAAGATCGGTGAAGATGCTACAGAACTCTTTAACTATCTGACTGTTTACGCACCGCGTGAAAGCTTCAACAAATTACTGGTTGCTCCGATCACACTTCGCCGCAGAATGCTCGAATTGATCGAACGCGAAACAGAAAACGCAAAAAACGGGATACCGGCCCGCATTACTGCAAAGATCAATCGTCTTGCGGATACTGAGATCGTCAACGCACTTTACGACGCCTCGCGGGCAGGCGTGCAGATTGACCTTATCATCCGCGGCATTTGTACTCTGCGTCCCGGCGTGCAGGGCATGTCTGAGAATATTCGTGTCCGGAGCATAGTCGGGCAGTTGCTTGAGCACAGTCGTGTTTACTACTTCGAGAACGGAGGTCACACCGAGGTGTACATAGGCAGCTCGGATTGGATGCCGAGAAACTTGGACCGCCGCGTTGAGGTCCTGACCCCGATCTCAGATGAGAAGATGAAGTGGTATTTGAAGAAGCGTTATCTCGACGCGTATCTGAGGGACACGGCGAAGGCGCGTGAGCTGCAGCCGGACGGTAGTTATCGGCGCGCGGAAGTCGAGGATCAAGAGTCTTTCAATGCACAATTGTCTTTTCAAATGAATTCAAACGTCGTAAATTTCGACAACTGGAGTCATTGACTCAATAGCTAATTAGCACAAGGAGGGTGTCCAATGTCTAGATATGTCGGGCCGCAAAAGGCGGTTCTCTATTTTCTGCTGCTTTTGTCGCTCGTAACGAGCGGTTACGCCCAGAAAAACACCAAGGCGCCGAAACCGCTTTCCACCGGTAAGGCGGTCATGTGGCAGCCGGTAAACACCGCCGCACTTGATCTTTACGAAGGCCCGGGTAACGACGGAATGAAACCGGACCTGTCGAGCATCAAATTTATCAAAGAGGAAAAAAGGGGCCACAACAAGAAGTTTCGCATCAGCGATGGCCGTGGCCGTACTTGGATCGCCAAGCTCGGGCGTGAGGCACAGCCTGAGACGGCAGCCGTGCGCTTACTCTATGGCCTTGGTTATAAGACAGAAATTAGTTATCTGGTTCCGTCGTTGACGATACCCGGTAAAGGAACATATAAGAACGTTCGCCTCGAGGCTCGACCGGACAATGTGGAACGGCTGGGAGAATGGAAGTGGCGTAGCAACCCTTTTGTGGGAACGAAAGAGCTGCAGGGCTTGAAAATGATGATGGTCTTTATGACCAACTGGGACGTATTGGACCTTCAGAACGAGATCCTGCAGGTGGGCAACGAGCACCATTACATAGTCAGCGATCTGGGAGCTACGTTCGGCAGGTTGGGAAATAACAACTTCCCGATCATTTATCGTCTTGGCCGGAAAACAGGTAGTCCGAAACATTACATCAAAACGCGGTTCGTAAAAGGCGTTGACAACGGTGAGGTCAAGCTTGCGTACAAAGGAAAGAATCGTAAACTGTTCAGAGGCTTTACTATTTCCGACGCGCGATGGCTATTGAACCGTTTGAATCGCCTGAGCGATGTGCAGATACGTGACGCGTTTCGAGCTGCGAATTATTCGCCCGCCGACGTTGAGACGTTCACGAGAGCGGTGCGAGGCAAGATCGACGAGCTTGATCGCGCTGTCGGCGGAGATAATCTGGCCGGAAATCGATAATGCGGAATACGAGACGTCTTGTTTTGGTCGCGGTAATTGGCGGAGTACTGCTCGCGATCGTTTTGATGCTGAGCGCCGGCGCCAGTGAGTCGCCGCCTTCCGCGTCGAATTCAACGCCGGCACCTGCGAATTCCGCAGCGCCCCCGCAAGAAGAAAATCCTTTCATTGCGGCTATGACGGAGGTCGCATCGCCGAACACCGACTTCGAAACGATGACCGGAACACAAGCCGCCGCTGAGATCGTCCTCCGGCTTATGTTCGCCGTTATCTTATCGGGCATCCTGGCATTCCGACCTAGAAAGGACGTACCGCTTTTTCGCCGAAGTCTTTTCGTTTCGCAAACCCAGATTCTTCTCGCCGTCGTTGCGGCCGCATTGATGATGGTCGTGGGCGACAGCGCTGCACGCGCGTTTGCTATTTTTGCTGCCGCGTCGCTCGTTCGTTTCCGAACGAACATTCGTGATCCGAAAGAGATCACCGTGCTCTTGATCAGTCTTGCTTTGGGACTCGCCGCGGGCGTCGGACGCTGGGAACTTGGGATCGCACTCTGCCTTTTTGCGCTGGCGTTGCTGTGGTTGCTCGAATTTAACGAACAGGAGTCGATCTTCCGGTCGATGGAACTGACGATAAAAACGCGCGACACGGACAGGACCCAGGAGATCCTCAGGAAGATATTCAGGCGGAAACGGCTCGATGCCGAAGTTCGCGAGCTGGATCCGCCGGACAAAGAGGGCGATATAGGATCGATCGTATACTACCTGAATCTTCCGCTTAGCCTTAGGACCGACGCGATGAGCGACCGGATACTAAGAGCGGACCCAAAGGTTGAGAAAATACAATGGTCGAAATCGAAATCTGCTGGTGATATTTATCAGTAGTCAGAATTCAGTAGCCAGAATCAAGAATCGACATCGTAGTCAGAAGTCGGAATTCAGAATCGGCATAAAGAAAGGAAAAGGGAATGACACTCAATTCGAGTGTCATTCCCTTTTCTTCTGAAGTCTGAATTCTGACTGCTTCTGACTGCTGTCTACTGATTCAAGCCCTGGACTGCCGGGACTGCAACAGCCGCCTGCGACGCCGCTGCTGTCATCCTTCGCGATTTCATTTCCTTCGCGTAATCCTGAACATAGGTCTTGATGTTGTAATGTACAGGCCATGAAGTGTAGTCGTAATTCTTCATTTCCGCGTAGGCTTTGTCGTAATCCCAACCGTATTTCTCGAAACGGTAGATCGCACCAGTTAAACCCGTGCGGTGCTTCCCTGCTTTGCAGTGCGCATACACTACGCCCGTCGCCGGATCGTTCATCAGTTTCATGAACTCTTCAACCTGCGTGTCCTTCGCGTACTTCCAGCCGCTCATTGGAATGTTGACGTATTTCATTCCCAGCGCCTCGACCTCGCGCTTTTCATACTCGGTCGGATCATTTCGAAGGTCGATGACGGTATTTACGCCAAGCTCTTTCAAAGCTTGATAATCGCCCGGCTCAGGCTGAGCTCCGCGATAATATCGTTCGTCCATCTGACCGAAATTTTTGATCTTGATGCTTGGGAATTTGTCGGGTGCGGGTGCTGTTTGTGCAGTTACTAAAATCGAAAAACTGAGAACCGCGATAAGGGCGGCAGAAAAGTTACGTAGGGATTTTCGAATCATTTTTTGTCCTCTTTGTCTTGAGACCAAGTGTTTGTTAACTTGGGCTAATTCAACTCCAGCGTGAGTTATCGCGAATGGGATCTACCGAACCCTTATAAGGTAGCGACTTTGTTCTGCTTTGAAGGCTATTCCTTTTCTTTACGTTGCCAGCAAAATTTGACGTGAATCGTGACTGAAAACAAGCCAGATTCGTTACCACCCGTAGTTTATGTACTTATCGCGGTCTTGCTGTGGAGCACCGGCGGACTTTTTATCAAGCTCACGACGCTGGACGCGTATCAGGTAACGTTCTTCCGTTCCCTGCTCGCCGGTATCACCGTTGCCATTCTAACCCGAAAACAAGGATTACGGATAAACCTATTTGGGGTCCTGTCATCCATAATTTATGCAACTTTACTGTTTTTATTTGTTTGGGCGACAAAAAAAACCACAGCGGCGAATGCGATATTCCTGCAATACACGGCACCTATTTACATTTTGATCCTTGCCCCTTTCGTCATAGGCGAGAAATTCCATTGGCGGGATCTGGTCACGGTCATTTTCTGTATCGGCGGTATGAGTCTTTTCTTTGTCGGGAAGCTCGAGATCAGTGATTACCAAGGCAATATCGCCGCATTGTTTTCAGGGATGTTTCTGGGGCTTTATATCATGCTTCTCCGTCACCCGCGGGCAAAGGGTTTTAATCCTGCGATAGCAGTCATCTATGGGAATCTTCTACTCGCCGTTCTAACAGTTCCTTCCGGCATAGCAGCGGTTCCGGTGATGAAGTTGGTCGATATCGGTTCAGTCGCCTTCCTCGGGATCGTCCAGATCGGTATCGCCTATATTTTATTTATTCGAGGGGTGACCGGAGGTACGCGTCCGCTGGATGCAAGTATTATCGGTTTCATCGAACCGCTTTTGAATCCTGTATGGGTTTTTCTTTTCGTAGGCGAGCAACCTTCGGCGTGGGCGATCTTAGGCGGTGCAATAATAATCACAACGGTGATAATCCACACACTTGTCCAATATCGCGAAAAGTCCGGCTCCGTATCCCCTTAGATCCCGTCTTAACCTTTTATTCACTTATGTGATAAGCTTACGCCATACTTTCGAAAACGAGTCGTTATTGCTCGTTTATTTTTATTTAAAAAGCAATTCACACAAATTTATTAGGAGATATCTCAGGACGTCACCCGAGGTTTTATGGCTAACTATACGATCCCGGAAAATATCAAGAACGAAGAACTGCGGCGGTGGATCGAGGATGCTGCGGAGCTATGCGAACCGGACAGCATTTATCTGTGCGACGGTTCGCAGGAAGAATACGATCGGCTCTGTCAGGAGATGGTCGAAGCGGGCACGTTCATCAAGCTTAACGAAGAAAAGCGCCCGAATAGCTTTCTCGCCCGCTCTCATCCGTCGGACGTCGCACGTGTAGAGGATCGCACGTATATTTGTTCGCGGGCGAAGGGCGATGCCGGGCCCACGAACAATTGGATGGCGCCGGTCGAAATGAAGGCTATCCTCAAACAAAAGTTTACAGGTGCGATGAAGGGCCGGACTATGTACATCGTCCCGTTCTGCATGGGACCGATCGGTTCTCCGATCTCGCAGTTCGGCGTGCAGCTGTCCGATTCACCGTATGTGGCGGTGAATATGAAGATAATGACGCGGATGGGCCGGCAAGCTTTGGATGCGTTGGGCGATGGCGAATTTACGAAGTGCCTGCACTCGGTCGGAATGCCGCTCGCCGAAGGACAACAAGATGTTGCCTGGCCGTGCTCGCCGGATCCGAAGGATAAGTACATCGTCCATTTTCCCGAAGAGAATTCGATCGTGAGTTACGGCTCGGGATACGGTGGCAACGCGCTCCTGGGCAAGAAATGTCTCGCACTGCGAATTGCGTCAACCCTTGGTCGCGCCCAAGGCTGGCTCGCCGAGCATATGCTGATCGTAGGGGTGAAGTCACCCGACGGCCGTAAAGATTACGTGTGCGCTGCATTCCCGTCGGCATGCGGTAAGACCAACTTCGCGATGCTTATCCCGCCGAAGCCGTTCCAGGAAGAAGGGTGGGAGATCACCACCGTCGGTGATGACATCGCGTGGATCAAGCCGGACGAAACGGGCAAGCTCCGTGCGATAAATCCCGAGAACGGATTCTTCGGCGTTGCTCCGGGAACCAATTACAAAACGAACCCAAACGCAATGGAGTCGATCAAAGAGAACACGATCTTTACGAACGTGGCTCTGACGGACGACGGTGACGTTTGGTGGGAAGGTATGGACGGCGAACCGCCTGCCCATGCGATCGACTGGCAGGGCAACGACTGGACACCCGATAGCGAAGCGAAGGCGGCTCATCCCAATTCGCGTTTCACGGCTCCGATCACTCAGTGCCCCGTCGCTGACGAGAATTTCGATGATCCGAATGGAGTGCCGGTTTCTGCGTTCATCTTTGGCGGGCGCCGCAACTCGGTCGTACCGCTGGTCCAGCAGTCGTTCAACTGGGCGTTCGGCGTCTATATGGCCGCGACGATGGGGTCGGAGATGACCGCCGCGGCATTCGGAAACATCGGCGAAGTTCGTCGCGATCCGTTTGCGATGC
>DASUSJ010000065.1:0-9600 GCA_036375155.1 Pyrinomonadaceae bacterium | reverse complement strand
AGAACCGGTGCATAACCAGCGTTAAGTAGAATCACTTACACAAAGTAAGTACTTTCACTCTTCAACGTCAGCCGCCTCATCACTACACTTTTAAAATGCTTATTTGTTCAAACTAACAATTGCCTAGACCGAATCGGATTTCCCCCAAGCTTTCACCTGGCCGCTTTCTTATAGCCAGTTTTTGTGTAGACGGAGCACGCAAAATCTAGCGGTCAGATTATCAATTTGTACGCCGAAATGACTGGTGAGCCGGAACAACAACTGATGCATACCTCTAAAGACCCGCATAAGTTGGAGAAGTCCCGGGCAAACGAAATTTCGGTTAACGATAGTTTCTCTCGTATGTCTGAACGGACCAACCGAGGGATATTTTTACGAAACGGAGACAGCTATTATGAAAAGTGAGATGGCAGAGAGGCTGGCGTTCAAGGTCGTTGAGGACATGGGTGGGGCATTCACAATGGCCCTTGGATATTTAGGAAAACATCTTGGGCTCTACAAGGCTCTGGCCGGAGCCGGCCCGATAACGAGCGCACAACTTGCCGAAAGGACCGGTCTTAACGAGAGGTATGTAAGGGAATGGGCGAAAGCGATGGTTGCGGCCGAATATATCGATTATGAGCCGGAAACAAAACGGTTCTTAATGACCGAAGAGCAGGCATTTGTTCTGACAGACGAGGACAGTCCGCTATTTGTTGGCGGAGCTTTGCAATTTTCCACCCCGACGATCTACAACGTGCCGAAAATTATGGAAGCTTTCAAGACGGGTGGCGGCATTCCGTACACAGATATTGGAGACGAAATACCCGAGGCGATCGAGCAGTTCTTTCGTCCGAGTTACCTGAATTTTCTGACGCAAGACTGGGTGGAGAAGGTCCCAGGTCTGTCATCAAAATTGAATGAAGGGACAACCGTTGCTGACATCGGCTGCGGCTGTGGCCAGTCAACCGTAATACTCGCAAAAGCCTATCCGAAATCAGAAATACTCGGTGTTGATAACGACCCGTCAAGTATCGAACGCGCGAAAGAATTGTCCGACCGTGCCGGCACCGAGAACGCCCATTTTCTTTGCACGACTGCGGAGGCTGTCGCAGTAGGGGGACAAAAATTCGATGCGGTCTGCACTTTCGATTGCGTTCACGATATGGTCGATCCACTGTCGGTCCTGAACGCGATCCGCTCGATGATGACCGATGACGGTGTGTATCTATGGGGTGAGCCTAACGCCTCGGATAACCCGCTCGAGAACCGAAATCCAGTCGGAAAATGTTTTTCCTCGGTAAGTCCTCTTCACTGTCTGACGGTTTCGCTTGCCCACGACGGTGCCGGACTTGGAACGGCGATCGGGGAAAATGGTGCCCGCCGTCTCGCAAATGACGCAGGATTTTCAAGCTTCCAGCGGATTTCGACAGAACATCCTTTTGTTCAACTCTTTGAACTTCATAAATGATCCGGTTGACTTTCTTCGCCCTCCCACTGGGGGAACTGACGGGTGAGTATGAATGATCGTAGTGAGTATCAAGCAAGCAGGAGGTCCCGTGAAGAGCGTCTGGAACGTTTGCTAAAAGATCTTTGAGCGAAAACGCGAAGCGACTAATTGCTCCACTCCGCTCGACTCCTTTTTAGACGCTATTCTCGAAGCCCGTCTTTCAGCAGATGAGGCGACGGACGCCGACCGTAATTTTAGGGCGACGGGCAGGATCAAAGATCCTGAATAGCGGAATAGATCCGGTAGAATCATCGGCATTCGAATGATCATCTGCCATCAGCGCGTGCTCCGGCAAAACCGGTTGGGGTTCCGACGCGCTAAACAAATCCTAAACCTCCAGGCGCGCCCAAAGGGTCTGGGATCACAACAACGTGACCATATAGTTCCTGAATGTGTACTCCGGTACAAAGGAAAAGTGCCAGGAGAAGATCTCAAAGCCTGATCCAGTATAAAACCGGACAATCGTGCCGCCGGAAGTAACCGCTCTGACGGCTGATCGATTATTTCGCGTACATCCTGACCGTATCGGAGAACCGGCGAAGGTCCGCGGACACATTGGCCATATTGACGCTATCGGGATGTTTCAACACCTCGCCGCCGTTCATTCCGTAAAACGCCTCATTGATACTGTTATCTGCCGTCAGAACCGCACCTCCAATAGTGGCTCCGGCGAACAGTCCTTTGCTTCGGGAGTAGACCAGAATACCCGCTTCGGCGGATAGGTTAGTTCCGGCGCCTATAGTTCTGCCGACCGGTCCGGCCGCAAAACTCAAGTTTCCTTCGAACTCAAGCTTGTCGTCCAGAAGATCCTGAAGCGATCCTTCGTTCATGAACAACATTATGTAATCTGTCTTTTGAGCTCCTATCTGCGCACCGAAGCTACCGCCACCGATGTTGTAGAAAACAGGGGTACTCCAGCCCTTTGGTGTTCGCCGTGCGACGACGCCATCACCGCCCCGGCCGCCGAAAATAAAACCGGCCTTTATAACTCCCGGAAAAACTCCAATGCCTTCTGCCTTTTCGAGCAGCTCCCGCGGAATTGCCTTATCCGGGACACTCATGATTTTGCGAAGGACGGAAGTTGCCTCTCGCACCTCTTTACGGCCTTCGCGCTGTTGTTCTCGCTTTTCCTTCGCCGCTGCCGTAGTCTGCGCCGAGATTGATAATTCGCCCTGGAAGAGCGCGGCGACTGTCACTAGACCAAGTATCGCCCATGTGCTGATTCTGTTTTTCATACGATCCCCCTTAACTGGTTGTGTTTTCATACGATCCCCCTTAACTGGTTGTGAAATTTATCCGACCGTCAGGTCTACTTTTTTTCCGGTTCAGCCGAATTCTTCACCTGCAAATAACTAAAATACAAGTCGGTGAGCCGGTCCGCACTCGCGGGGTCATTTCGCGCAAGGAGGGTGATGATATTGTCGCGCTGTTCGAGAATGGACTGCATACCCTCGCGTTGCTCGGCTGCGAACGCGGTTTCGCCGCTTTCGAACTCAGCACGTAGATCTGTGAAGAAGCTGCTAGTCTGCTGACGTGCTTGTTCGAATTCCCCGCGCCGCGCGTTTATCGTTGCGGTCGCCAGGTCATTTTGCAGAACACTAGGTCTCAGCCTCTTGACCATGGCGTCGAGGTCCACTTGGTAGCCTGTCGAAGTAAACCACATCGGTACATACCCCAATAGAAACCCTGTTAACGCGGCGATCACAACGATCGCTATCCGATTTAGCGTGGCGGGCGGAATGCTCGCATTGTCAGGTGTTTGTGCAAGCTGGGCTTCCGGGTAACGTCGCGATTCCTTAACTCTGTCTTCTACTTCCATTCTCGGTACCTCCTTCTACGCTCACCCGGTCCGACATCATCTAAGGCATCTCACGGCCGCTTATGAGCTTTACGACGAGTACAACTGCTGCTACGACGAGGACCAAGTGGATCAAACCTCCGGCGAGATTCACTGCGAATCCTATCCCCCACAAAATTACGAGTGCTGCTAAAACTATCCAAATCATTTCTTCCTCCTTTCAATCAAACGGCTGCGGGTGTCGAAAACACGTTGAATTTGTTTTCTCGAAGTTCCGCTATTAACACTTAGTTACAGTTTGAGAATTTCGTACCGGACATACCATCGTTTTGTTCCATCCCGTCTCACTCCTTTCTTGCCCGTTCCGGTATTAAGGGTTCGAGTTTTCCGTTAAGTCCGGTGCCTTTTCTCATGTCCGCGATCGGGACGACAAACCTATGGTCGCCGTCAACCTTGTCCAGCATTTGTTTGAGTACATCATCACTCAATTCCG
The DNA here is from genome assembly GCA_036375155.1 of Pyrinomonadaceae bacterium. Classification (GTDB taxonomy): domain Bacteria; phylum Acidobacteriota; class Blastocatellia; order Pyrinomonadales; family Pyrinomonadaceae; genus OLB17. The sequence goes on along the minus strand of DASUSJ010000065.1, from coordinate 5,820 downwards.
AAGTATCGACCCCGAATGCATGGAACTCGGCGCGTAAGTGTTCGACCGTGTTGGCATTTCTCTCATAAACGTCGGGATAAATTGTCAATACCCCGTTTTCTACCACTATCGTGTCGTAGTTGATATCAACCGGAATGTCCGGGTTGAGGTTTATAACACGGCGGTCGTTGTCGTTACGTGCGGCCGATATCTGACGATCCGAGATCGAAAGATCGCGTGCCCTCGCGATCATCTTGGTTACCTCAAACAAATCGTCGCGCATGACCCGAATACAGCCGTGAGAAACGAGGTTGCCGATGTCCGAAGCGCCTTGGGCCTCGTGCAGCAGATACGCCTGACCCAGCGGGATCTTGATCTTGCCTAGCGGATTGTCAGGGTCGTCTGCGGAGATCCGCTGGTATGGTTCGACGTTCGGCGACTTGCGCACCCATGCGCTGTCAGGAGGAATCCAATCCGGATTCAAGATTATTTTGTCGGCGGAACGCATCCCTACCGGGATCGGAAAGTTCTTTCGTCCAACGCCGACATAATTCGATTTGACTTCCTTGTCACCCTGCCACAAGGTCATCTTGAAGGCAGGAACGTTTACCGTGATTCGTACATTGCCGTCGCCTGGTTTAAGCTCCGCTCGCTCTACTCGCCCACCGGTAAGCTGATCGGACCGAGCGGATTCATCTCCGTCAGACACCACTTCCTTCGTACCCGAAGCCGGTCCGGATGTATTTGCTGGCGGGCTTGGTTGAGTCTTACCTGCTTCGTTTGTAGGCTCGACAACTTTTGCGATAAGCAAATGCTCGGTCTCCTTTAGTTCCCCGCTCGGGTATTTTGCTCGTCCCCAAACTTCGCCGTTGAAGTCCTCGGGTATCTTGAGATCAACCGAGAATACGTCTTTGTCAGGTTGACGAATAGTTTGCAAGAGCAGCGCTCGATCGCCGGCAGTGACGGGTTGATAGAAGAGTTCGACCTCCACGGCGTTAGGGGCACCTACCGTAAGCTTGAAACTCTCTCCACTGACCAATTTGTAGTCCCCTTCCCCGTCGGAAACCGGAACAGCTTCGATCGTTGGTTGCGACAGACTCGCATTCGGCGAGTTACCCACTGTTGTGCTCCGCTCCACGCTCGTCCACTCCGCTCGGGGCTGGCATGCCAAAGCGAAGAGAGTGAGCGGTATCAATCCGACGTAGACGTAATTTAAAAATTTCATGTTTTCCGAGGTCCCCCTTCAATGATTCCTATACATCAAATTCTAGGCGCGACCGATGATGATGCCATCCGTGTCTTTACTCAAAAACCTTGAGTATTATTACGCATGGCAACCGCGAAAAACTTGGCAATTCCGCACTGGTTATCGGGCAAAATTCGGCCGGGATGAGACCAGGCCGCCTTCATATCTTGAAGGACAACTATCGTTCTGCTTCTGACGCCTCATGATCGCTGTGATGGTCATCCTCAACGATCGGACTGAGAATTCGCAAGGTGAGGAACATGATGAGGCTCAACACTACTGCGATCTCCTCACGCTCGAACGCGACGGCCGCACCGATCGCACCGGTGCCCCAAATGCTTGCTGCGGTTGCCAAGCCACGAACGTTTGCACCCTTCTTCAAGATTGCGCCGCCACCAATAAAACCTATTCCTCCGAGCAAGCCCTGGATAAGGCGGGCGTGCGTCTCGGCGTTCGCTCCGGGGACGTTTTTCGCTATAAGCATGAAGCCGCATGCCGCCATTGCGACGATCGGAAAAGTTCGCAGACCGATATTCCGGTGGGATTCATGCCGCTCCCACCCGATAGGTACAGCCAGCACGAACGCCAACCCGATTCGTAAAAAGTCGATCAAAGTTTGTTTCCAGTCGAATGAAAAGGCGTCAATTAGGAAATCCATGGTGTTTCAAAGTTAGCTTCGTGCGTAAGCTGAGAACTATGTAAACACGGAAATAGTCAGCACCTGTGTCGGCGACTGGCTGCACCCCGTTTCCGCACGTTCACTCTTATCAAAAACAAATCCTACTAAGCGCCAGGTAAAGTGGCATGAGTGAAAACACCCACGCGTAATGGGTAGGAATACCGTCGATTCCTCGTCCAGCAAGCGATACGGTTGATAAATGACTTTTTTCAAGGGGGAATTGAATATGAAGAAGCAGCGCAGATTGAGGGGGACCTCGGTTCTGGCTTTGGCATTTTTATTTTTTGGACTGATCATCGGATTTCATGTTGAGACCCAGGCGCAGAGGGGGGTAAAACGGGTCAATGACCGTCAGGTCGCACAGATCATCGGCAGTATCGAGCGTCGCAGCGATACCTTCCGACGGAGTCTCGACGCGGCTCTGGATCGTAGTCGTCTTGATGGAACGTACACTGAAGAAAGTGTCAACGAATTTGTCAAAGTTTTCGAAACGGCGACCGACGACTTACGGTCTCGATTCGACGGTCGTAGAGCGGTTGCGGCCGATGTAGATAACATTTTGAATAGTGCCGCTGTAATAGATCTGTTTATGCGGACGAATCTGCGACAGCGACAGGTACAACGGCATTGGGCCCTACTGCGAAACGATTTGCAGCGACTGGCGACCGCTTATAACGTCGCATTGAATTTCAACGGACGCATTCAGCCGCCGGGCATTGTCACGACGCACCGCGCCTATCGCGTAAATGACGCACAAGTCGAAACACTCTTACGACGTATCGAAAAGAAAAGCGACGCATTTCGTTCGAGTCTTGAGCGGGCACTGGACCGCAGCCGATTGGACAACACGAACCGAGAGGACAACATAAACGAGTTCGTATCCGATTTCGAGAATTCGACGGACGCGCTCCGGAGGAAGTTCGACGGGAGGACTTCGGTTGCCTCTGACGTGGCAAACGTTTTAGTTCGCGCTGCCCGGATCGACGATTTCATGAAGAGAGGTTTGCGTCGTCAAACTATCGCCCACCGCGATTGGAGAAACTTGAGACCAGATCTCAATCTGCTGGCCAGTTATTACAATGTTGCGTTCAATCTCGACAATCGCCGTGGTATGCCGGCATATTCTCCGATAGGTGTGGCAGATAACCAAACGGGTTCGAAAACGCTTTTCACCGGCACCTATCGTCTTAATACTTTGCAAAGCGAAAACGCGCGACCGACCCGCAATTGATTGCCATAAAACACAAACAAAAAGAGGTCGTCCCGCTGTAGAACAAGATTTAATGCAGGGCGGCCCGTTTTTTCTTTAACATTGAGACGGTAAAAAAAAACAGAAAAGAAAGCTCGTGCGAGCGATCAACAAGGTGCGCGAGAGTCTGCTGAACAATCGGAGATTCAATGAATAAGCTGAAGCAGGTATGGGCCAGCTTGCGGGCCAGCCTATGGTTCGTTCCCGGCATAATGATTTTCATTTCGATAGCACTGGCTCTTGTGCTCGTCGAGATCGATTTTCGATCTGGGGGAGTTTGGCTTCCGGATTACCCACTCGTTTTCGGGCTGGGCGCGGACGGCGCACGCGGGATGCTGACCGCGATCGCGGGTTCGATGCTAACCGTTGCGGCACTCGCTTTTTCGCTTACCTTGAACGCGGTGTCCCAGGCCTCGGGACAGTTCACACCGCGCATTTTCCGCAATTTTATGAGGGATCGAGCCAACCAGTTCGTCCTCGGCTATTTCGTCAGTGTGTTTGCGTTTTGCTTGCTTGTTCTGAGGACTATCCGAGGGGCGGACGAGCTGAGATTCGTTCCGTCGCTTGCCGTGATGGCGGGATTATTGCTTGCGCTCGGTGGCATAGTTGTTCTTATCTTCTTCATTCATCACATTGCAGCCTCGCTTCAGATCACGACTATTCTCGACAACATTACGAACGAAACAAAGGAAGCGGTGGAACGGCTGTTACCGCATGCCGTGGGCGAAGGACCGGTTGCCGGAATGCAGCGTGAAATATGGGATACGTTTGAAAAGAACCTCTGGAGGAAAGTTCTAGCCGAGCGGGCCGGTTATGTGCAGAACGTAGATACGGACGGACTCTCGGAATTCGCAAGTGAAAACGGCCTGCTGATAAAGATGTGCCGAGGGACCGGCGAGTATGTTGGCAGGGGCGGCGTTCTTGCGGAAGTTGCATCGTCGACGAGTATGCGAATTGTAGACGCGGATGATGTCCGTTCCATCCGCGAGCTATTTAATCTGGCGTCGCACCGCACGATCGAACAGGACATAGGTTACGGTATTCGCCAGATCGTCGATATAGCCTTGAAGGCACTTTCGTCCGGTGTAAACGATACGACAACGGCGATTAACTGTATCGATAAGCTCGGCGACATCGTCAGCGAGATAGCATGCCGTCGGATGCCGGGGAGTATTACGTCGACGGACGATGTCGCTCGGGTGATGATAGCTGCGCCCGGCTTCGCCGATTATGTTGAAACCGCGTTCGATCAGATTCGCATTAGCGGGAGAGCGAATCAAGCTGTTTTCGAACGTCTGCTGTCGACATTATCGTTTATCGGTGAGTGCACCCGTGCGTCGGATCGACGGGCTATTCTGAGTAAGCAGGCGGAGTTGATCGGCGAATACGCCGCTGAAACCCTCTCGACCGCGTACGAAAGGGACAGGGTTGCCCGTAAATTGTCCGAAGCCCGAAGGGTGCTGGGAGGGTCGACAGGTTCGGACGCAGCGATATTAGAAGGTAAGGTCAACTAATGTTTCTATTTCAACAGCAAGCTGAAGATTCTGTCACAAGATTCGATTTGGATCTGATATGGAATTCACTATACGGTCTGCTCAATTTCGTTTCTTTACCGACTCCCCTACCTGATCTTTGCAGTCATCGTTTTCACCATGTTTTTGTTGTCGCGAGGATAGTACGTGGAGCGATCGACGCCGCCGGGCGTCGGACAAGATTCGACGTTACGCTTGCGGATCTGCTCGGTCGTCTCGCGTCTTTTCTGATCGCCATTCTGGGTATTTTGTGGGCGCTGTGATCATTTTCCCCACATTCAGACCCAGCGACCTGGTGGCTGGTCTGGGAATCACATCCGTAGCAATCGGCTTCGCATTCAAGGACGTTCTGCAAAACTTTTTCGCGGGGGTCTTGATCTTGTGGCGGAAGCCGTTCATCGTCGGCGACCAGATCAGATTCTAGGAATACGAGGGCACCATTGAAGAAATCACCGTGCGTTCGACACGACCCAGAACATTCGACGGCGAGCGCGCGGTTATTCCGAACGGCGATATTTACGCAGACACCGTGCTTGTCAAAACCGCATACGAAACGCGCCGGGTGAGATTTATGGTGGGTATCGGCTACTTGGACGACATCGAAGCTGGACGGGAAGCGATTCAAAGGGTTTTGCTAGGAACGACAGGAGTTTTGCATAACCCGGGTCCGTGGATCTACGTCAACGAACTTGCCCCCGTCTTCCGTCAACTTCACAGTATACTTCTCGGTCGAATCGGAGCAGGCGAATGTCCTGAAAGTTAGTGACAAAGTCGCCACCGGAATCAAATATGCACTCGATGATGCAGGCATTGATATGCCGTACCCTCATAATGTCGTTCTTTTCCACGATGCCACCGGCACCCGTGACGGCGACAAAGAGCATCCTGCGTATTCAGAGTCCCAATCACCTGTAAGACCGGAATGGCGCCTAGTCTATCAAGCGGCACAGCTGGCGGCCGGCGCGTCCTTCACGACGGAAGTCTGATTGCACGGGAACGTTTTCATTTACCTCCAAATCAAAAGCTTAACGCGTCAGTCGCACGTCGACGATCGTGTCGCTTGCGATTGATTCCGTGCCGACCTCGACCGGAGTACCTTTCTTAACTGCCTCACGCAGGGTCGCCGTTAGTGCAT
>DASUSJ010000064.1:0-11142 GCA_036375155.1 Pyrinomonadaceae bacterium | reverse complement strand
TGGAGATCCTGTCCGTTTCGACCTCACTATCGAAGGTCGCCGTCGTTGCAACCTCCGTGTTCGTTTCGATTCTTGTCAGCCGCTACCAACCCCGCATTCCCGGAACCCGTTTCAAATTTTCCCCGAAAGACATTTTCGCGTTCTGGGGCGTGATCTGGATCGGTGTGTCAGGCGGCGTGCTTCTGGGAGCATGCGCATCACTTGCTCATCATGGCATTACGGGACGGGACCGCAGACGGCTGGTAACGGACGTCGCTACCGACGTGATCGCAATCCTTGTGGCGGGTATAGCTTTTTACCTCACGCTCGGATATGCCGACCCGGGCCGCCGTCTTATGATCGCCGGCGAGCTTGGGATTCCGTATGAGATCGCCACCGCTTCGTGTGCGATGGCGTTGACCCATTTCTCCCAGCGCTGGGCATTGGATCATCTTTTTCGCGGCGGGGCGTCTCGTGGCACGGTGGGCGTCCAGATCGCCCAGCTCTTCCTCGTCCCAGCCGCCGCCACCGCCAGCAGTCTTATCGCAACGATCTTCCTGTACGTGGTCTTCAATCACTTCGGGATAGAGTTCGGGCTCGTCTTCATTCCGACCGCGATCGCCGGGCATCTTTCCTACAAGATCCACGTCCGGCGGCTCGAACAAAAGACACGATTGATAAGCGAGGCAAGCAGGATACATCTGGCTACCGTCGAGGCTCTTGCGACCGCGATCGATGCGCGGGACCAGGTTGGGATGGGCCACGTCAGACGCACACAGATCTACGCGGTAGGGATCGGTAGTATTCTCGGTCTCGGTGACGACGAGATCAACGCGATACGCACGGGAGCTCTGCTCCATGATATTGGCAAGCTCGCGGTTCCCGACCACATCTTGAATAAGCCCGGCCGACTGACGCCGGCGGAAATGGAAAAGATCAAGACGCACGCGCTCGTCGGAGCGTCGATCCTTGAAAAGGTCGGCTTTCCATATCCCGTCGTTCCTACGGTCAAGTACCATCACGAATTTTGGGATGGACGCGGCTACCCGGAAGGGCTTCGCGGGAGCAACATTCCGCTTACAGCACGTATCCTTTCCATCGCCGATGCGTACGACACTCTGCGTGTCGCGAGACCGTACCGCGACGCAGTGCCGCGTGACGAGGCGTGCAATTTCCTGAGGGCAAGGGCCGGTTCGCAGTTCGACCCGAAGCTCGTCGACGTTTTCCTCCGGAATCTCAGGATCTTTGAGAACGAGATCGAAGCTCAGCAGCTTGGCTACAGGGACGATGTCGAGGCGATCAACGTTTCCAATCTGATGGAGTTGGGAGCCAGCCCGAACTACGTCGAGCAGATCAAACGCGCTAACCGCGAGGTCTTTACGCTCTATTCCCTTGCACGGGAGTTCAGTTCCGAGCTGGATCTTGATGAGATCCTCTCGCTCTTCTCGGAGAAGATACGCGACCTCGTGCCCTTCGATACTTCAGTTGTCTATCTGTTGGACGATTCGCGTGAGTATGCCCGCGCAGCCTACGTCGAGGGCAAGAACAAGACGGCTCTGACCGGCTACCTGATACAGGTTGGAGGCGGGCCGACGGGCGAGGTGCTCCGAAGTATTAAGCCGTCAGCGAACGCAGAGCCCGGTCTCGACTTCGGGTTCCTGCCGCCAGAGTTCGCCGGCGAGTACCTGGCGATGGCATCCATACCTCTTATCGCAGACGAAAATCTCATTGGCGCGATCTCTCTTTATTCAAGCCAGATCCCGCATTACCAGGACGAACACCTGAGGCTGCTCGAGACAGTGTCGAGGATCGCCGCCGATGCGATCTGTAAGTCGCTGCAGCATGCGGTAACCGAAAACTATGCCTTGACGGATCCGATGACCGGCCTGCCGAACGCTCGGAGCCTGCAGATGCATTTCGATAAGGAGGTCAAGCGGGCGAGTCGGAACGACGGCAGCTTCCAACTGCTCGTGCTCGATCTCGACGGATTCAAGACCGTCAACGACACCCATGGACATCAAGCCGGCGACCGGATGCTGAAAGAGATCGGCTCCGTTATCAAGAACCAGCTGCGCGAATACGACTTTCTCGCCCGTTACGGCGGTGACGAGTTCATCGCGATAGTTCCTGACACAGACAATACCGATGTGCTCGAGTTGGCTCGCAGGATAGAGGATGCCGTCCGCAACTTTTCTTTGAAGATCGGCGAGCACGGAATTGCCCAGGTCGGCGTGAGCATCGGAACCGCATGTTACCCGATCCACGGCGAAAAGTTCGATCAGATCGTGACGTCGGCGGACAAGGCTATGTACCTGACCAAGAGTTTCCACCGCAAGCGGGCAGAGGAAAACCTGCGAAACATGCAGGAAGAGGTCGCTCCAGAGCCGGTAATTCGGGCTGCGGCCGTGACCGAGGTCCCCGAAGAAATAATGGAGTTCGCGACGGTGAAAGGAGTTTCGAAGGATGGATTGATCCTCGAAGTCGACGAGACACACATAGTCTCATCATCGGCAGTGAATTGAGATAACAGCGCGAGCGGTAATGGTGAGCCCGCGAACGCTGTTGGGTCTGGTTCGTAACGGTACGTGAATCCGCCGAAGCGAATCAGACCCATTTTCTTTGGCTCAGAACGCCTGCGAGAAACGGAAATGGATCTGGCTCTGAGGGAGTTGGTAGATGGCGTTCGGCGCGTTTACCTGCGGGATGAGGAATCGCGGCGGATTGAGCAAGTATCCATAGTCGATAGCGAACTCCCCGCCGACCGGCGTCTTTAGCCGCAGACCCAGGCCCACTGTGTGAGTCCATACGGCGCGTAAGTTGGCAGCGTTGACGTTGTTCGGCACCGTGTCCGCCGGATTGAAGATATCTTTCGGGCTCTTAAAGACATTTCCGCCGTCGTAAAAGGGAACGGCGCGGAGCGACTTGCTTACCGGAATTCGAGCCTCGAGATTTACCACGGCCAACGCGTTGCCGCCGAACGGGATCGTAAACGGATCGAGAAAGACCGGGTCGCCGTCCCGGTTTCGGAAGATGCCCTGCGGTACTACTACGACCCGCGGCCCCGCCTCCTCAAAATCAAAGCCGCGTATGCTGTTTCCGCCGCCGGCGAAAAAGCGTTCGCTGATCGGCAAACTGCCGTTCAGTTCGGGAAAAGCGCTTGATGAGAACCTGTCGCCGTTCGAGAAGACACTGCCAATGCCCAGTATCGCCCGGCCGGCAAACGTCGTGTTCTTCAGGAACGATAGCGTTCGATAGATGTTGTACGATGCCTGAAATTTATTGAATCCAGTGTTTGCACCCAGGAAAGGAACGGAAACGTTGTACTCGGCGGTAAGATAATCGCCGTGGGTCGGGTCACTTGCACTGTAGCGGCACGGGTCACCCACTTCGCCGCGGGCAATGATGTCGAGGATCGTGTATTTGATCAGGCAGTTTCGCCGGGTGTCCCGCACGAATGTCACGCCGAAACCCGATATGCGAATTCTCGCGTCAGGCAGCAGCAGCTCCTTGATCAAAAGGCTCTGGATGTTATACAGCCGAACGTCCTCGAAGCGGTATCTGAAAAAGACAATGCTCCGGTCGCGGCGGCTGATGGTACGATTGGTCTCGGCTGACAGCGTTAGGCGGTGTAACGTCGGATCGCCGGCCTCGGCTCCGAACTCGTCGATAGGATTGCCGTCCTCATCGACACGCTGAACAATGCCGAACGTACCCTTGTCGAAAGCGGATCGGAAGAATCGCGTAACGGTCGAATCGCGTTGGTATTGTGCGGTTATCGTGAGCGGGGCGAAGCGTTTATCGCCATCCGGTATAAAGCGTGGATTGAGGAAGTCCAGCTGTACGAGCTGCTGCCTCTGGCTCATCCGAACTCGAGCGCCGCCCTGCCAGAGGTTTCCGAGAAGATTAAAGTGCCTGATGTCGACAAATCCGCTCGCACCGACATCGGTGGAGAATCCCCCGCCATATGAGAGTATCCGCGGTGCCTGTTCTTCAACACTGACGATCACATCTGTCGCACGTTCGTTGCCGGGACGTTCGCCGGCCGGCCTCGGCTTGATATCGACCCGCGCGAATACGTCGCTCGCGTACAAATTCTGCTCGCTCGCGTAAACATCCCTCGCACGCAGATATTCGCCGGGCTTTAGAGCAAGCGCCTTCAGGATCGCAGCGGTTTTTGTCTTTTCATTGCCGGTGACGAGGATCCGATCGATGACGACTTTCTGACCTTCGTTTGTGATCGTATAAACCACGCTGAAGCGCCGTTCACCCGTCGTTGGGTCGGTGACCCGTTCATCGATCGAAAAATCTATCTTCGCATCGTAGTAACCCGCTTGTGAGTAAAACTCCGCCAGCTTCCGCTGTCCGTTGCGGATCTTCGCCCGCGAAAAATATGTATTTTCGAGCGGAGGTAGCTGTGCCTTCAGAACGTCATCGGAGAAGGCGACGTTTCCTTCGATATCGATCCCCGAGATCGTAGTGCGAGGTCCTTCTTCGACCACGAAGGTTATGATCAGATTTTCGCCGTCGGGCGAAACGCCCTGATTCACCCTCACCGTGGCATCCCGATAACCGAGTTCGCGAAGCAAGGAGCGTACGGTTGCTGCGTCCTCTTCGAGAAGCCGTTCGCTGGTGTACCCGCGGCCGTAACCGAAGAGAGGGATGAAACCGAAAATATTTGCTTCCTGTGTTTCGAGAACGCTCTTTATTTCGGTGATAGTGAACTGGCTTGTACCTTCAAGCCTGATGTCCTTTAGTTTCAATTGCCGGTCAAGATCGACCCGGTATGTGACAGTGACCTTCTTGTTCGCGAGATCCGTGCTGTTTAGAGCGGCGCAGAGAAACTCCGTGTCGTTCTTTACATTGGTTCCGTCGGTCACATCGAGTGGCGGCTCGAGCGAGCAGACCGGCGTCACATCGACAAAGAAATAACCTTGTTCCTGATAGTGAGTTTCCAGCCGGCGTTCACCTTCGACGATCGCCGCGTAGTCGAGCGTGCCTTCTCGTTTGATGGGCAACAGACGATTTTGCGTCCGGTTCCCCACCCGGTCCCGCTCGGCGTCGATCTCTACCTCCACGATCGGGCCGACCTTACCATTCAGTGTGAGAGCGACCGTGTTTCTTTCGCCGATATAGACGACCTGTGGCTGATCGAGCGACGGAGCGAGATAATCATTTTCACGTAGGATCTTCCGGACTTTTTCAACGTCACCGTTGAGGGCCTCGCGCGAGAATTTCTCGCCGGCATGAAGGTTTACCTCGTCAAGTAGTCTCGCGTTATCGAATCCCTCGACGTTGATAGTGAAAGTTTCGACGGTCGCCTGAGCGCCCGGCGTGACACGAAACGTCACACCGACCTCCGTCTCCGATTCCAGGGGGCGCTGTGTATACGTCACCTCGGCTTTGAAAAAACCGCGGTCGCGCAAATATTCGAGGATCAGATCGGCATTGTTCTGAAGTGTCTGCTCGGTGATGGCCGTTCCCGCGTCCAGCAGGTTCAGCCGGAATAACAGCTCCTGTTCTGTGATCCTGGAATCGTCATCCTCAGGAAGCTCGACCGTCACACGCTGGGCCTGGGTTGTTCTCCGAACGATAAAGCGGACCACAATCGATCCGGCTGGGTTCTGGCTCGCTTCGACCGTCACCGTGGCAACCTGGCGGGTATCGTAGAGCTTTTCTATCGCATCGCGGACCTTAACCGAGGAGTAGTTTGTACCGAGAGTGTCCTGGGCGATACCTCGAAAAGTCTCGTTGGCAGAGACGTTCTTATCCGATCCTTCAAACGTGACATACACTTCAGCGATGGGTTTGTCTTCGAACTGATTTTGGGCGATCGCATGAGATGAAAAAACAGCGGCGATGAGGACAACGGCCAGTACTACGGAAGGCGCAAGCAATCCGACGAATTTACACAACAATCCGACCCGTTTTCTCAAACTAATCAACCCTGCTGGTCCCATTCCACTCTCTCGGAAAAACATTGCGCAGCTCAAGCGCCAAATCGAAAACTAAAACCTTCTCCTAAACCGGACTTCGAAGCTGAAATTGTTCTGGTTCCGCGTAACATTGCTCAAGCTGCGCTGCTCGTATTGCGCGACAAACGAGAGTTTATTAGAAACACGATACTCGAGTGCGAGGACCTGGTTCTGGTCCTGCGAAAGGTTTGTCGAATACGTCACGCGTAGATTGTTGTTTATCTGCCGGCCCACCGTCAGCCGGGCGCCGGGATTCAAGCGCTGTCCGGAAATTATCGGATCGATCTCGAACACATTCAGACCGAACAAACGGTCGGTCGCACGCCGGGCCGGTTCGTTTATGATCGTGTCGGCGATAAGCTCTGCTGCCGTATTGATGCCGGACTGTGCAAGCGTCGGAATTCCCGATTCCGTGTTCGATAGATTCCCCGTCGTGATCAGCGAAATAACGTCCGCCTGCGGGAGGGCCGGGCTCGACCGAACAGCGGCAGTCAGGAGCTCGGTATCTGTGAGCGGTCCGGAAAGATTGACGAAGATCTGGTAACCCGCGATCTCGGACTCGGCCTGAAGATTGATGACGGGCTCGATCGCCGTGTCGGGTGGAAATTCGAGTACGCCGCGCTGGACCACATAGCGGTCGCGACGGAAGAACACCGTGCCGCTGTTTGCCGTGATTCGCCCTGAGATCTGCGGATTCGCCGTCGTACCAGTCAGTCGAAGCGAGACCGATGCCGTAAGATCCGCGATATTATTCCGCACTACCAACGCATCGCGCCCTTCGATCGTGAGATCGAATCGCGGTGCGCGGATCGAGGATGTGCCCGAGGAAAGTGATGCATCGCCCGTGCGTCCGCTTATGATGTCGGCAAGCTCTATATCCTCGGTATACAAGCTCCTTCTTGCAAGGATCCGTCCCGCGATCTGAACACTTAGAATGTCACTTCGTTGGCCGCGCCGTCCGGTTATCTCGAGACGAGCGTCGCCGGTTGTTATGAAATCTTCAGGAAGCGGCACCGTGACGTTGTTGCCATCGATGGCAACACGAAATGAGTCGACCTTCAAGCCCGAGCCGAACAACGCGCCCCCGGACGCGGTGAACGCACCGCCACCAAGATACCCTCGAATATCTGAAAGCTGGGCTTGGTCAGACGAGAACAGGATGCGTCCCGTTAGCCGGTCAACACTCAAACGACTTGATCCTATAAAGGCGGCTACCGATGCGTTTTCAAGCGTGGCTGTTCCCGACACGCGGGCAGTCTGGTTCACGCCGGCAAGCCGGATGGCGACGTTCGCGAACCCTCCAAAAAATGTATCTGTTGCTGCTATCTGCGGGAATGCATTCAGCAAACTCAGGTTCACCCGTCCATCGACGGAAAGGTTGTTGATGCCGTCGTCGGTGATCGCCTTTGTTCCGGCGATGACAACATTCGATCCGCCTCCCGCGAATCGGGCCGACTCGAAAGTTATTTCCCGCGGGTTAAAGCGAACTACGACCGGTGCAGTCGCGACCAGCGGCGTGTCCTCTACCTGTAGCGAGAGCTGGCTGAACTGGGCCGAGCCGGTCAGGGCCTCGCCCGTGTACTCGATATTTCCCTGAGCATCACGTCTGGCAAGATTGCCGCCGAATTCAACACGGCCGGTACCGGTACCGCCGATCGTGATTCCCTTGAGCTGCGGCACGAGAGCGAAGAACGGTGCCAAGGGACTTTGATTGAACTCGGTCGCAACGCGGAAAGGCAAATTCTCGTCGCCGAAATTCACACTCGCGTTTATCACTTGCGGCCGGCCGTCGAGCGTGGCGGTGAGATCGGCATTAAGGATCTGGTTGGCCGTGTTGCCTTGAAACGTGACCTGCCCGAAGGCATTCTCGTTGACCACGACATCGCGAGCTGTACCGTTGAAGTTGATGTTGAACGATGACGGAGTGTCCGACCGGCCGGTTGCCTTGGCGACAAAATCCGCGTTACCCGTGATCGTCGGGACACTTGGATTCTGCGTGAATCCATTTCGCAGCGCCGTCAGCTGGAAGTTACGCCCTTCCAGATCGAAGTTGAATGCCGTTGATGCGCGATCGTACGTTCCGCTCGCTTTGATGTGGCCGTCGGCGGAACGCAATTCCAGGTTCTGCAGATCGATAAGCGTGCCCCGGAATTGTGCCTTTGCCGTAAACGCGTCAAAGGTTTGGCCGGACACTGTGCCGGCGGATGATGAAAGATCTATCTCCCCGTTCGCGTTGTTCGGAAGCCCGGTGATATTTACGGTGCCGGAGGTTTGGGCGTTGAAGTCACGAATGCCCGCGGGTAGATATCTTTCCAGCGGAAGCGCGGCGATCAAGTTTGCGGCGTCGATGTTCGTAAGAGTCGCCTGAACGCTGACGTTATTCACACCACCGGACGGCACGTTCAGGTTGAATGCGATCGTACCGCCATCCGGTTCGCGAACACTTCCATTGCGAAGCTCGGTCCCAAGCGGAGAGATGAAAATATCGGAAGTCACCGAGCCGAGAGTGCGGCCGCGAAGAGCGATCTGATCCAGCGACGCCCTTCCATTCACCGTCGGATCGGTGAGATTGCCGGTAACATTCGCGTTCATGGTCAGGTTTCCGGCGATCGAGATGCCCAGCTCGTTCATCTGCTCTTCCAGGTCCGGAGCCAGGCCTGTAACCCGCATGATTCGATCGACCTCGTTGGCATCAGTGGAGGTAAGGGCCACGTTCAGGTTCGAATCGTCGTTGCGAAGATCGAATCTGCCGGTGGCGTTGAGTTCGCTGTTCGCAGTGTTGAGCCGCGCGACATCGACGTTGAATAGTCCGTTCGTCGCCGTCAGCTCAACGCGTCCGGTGACGGGGACAAGACCGCTGTCGGCATTTCCCGCATTTGCGGTTATATCAGCAAGCACCCTGCCTGTCGCCGTCCGGAGATTCCTGCCGTTAAAAGTGAGATCAACCGTTCCGGTAGTTTGTCCGACCAGCGGGATGACGCGACCTCCCTGCAATGAAAGCAGCTTCGACAGGTCGAGATTCGAAAAGTTGGCGTTTACGTTCGACTGGGTGCGGCTGTTGAACGCGAGGGTAGCGTTTCCTTCCAACCGTCCATCCATGATCGACGCAGTCAAATTATTGAGCTCAGCCCGGTCGTTATTCACGTTAACACTTGCCTGCGCGGCTCCGAGCGGAATACTGCCGACAACGCCGCTGCCGATACTCATGTCCGCGGTAACGCGGTACCGGCCCGACGGCTCGACGATGAAAACCGGCTTCGCGACTCTTACCCCATCGAGCCTCCCGCCCTCTTCCAGATCTCCCGTCTTTTTGAGCGTCACGGTTCCCGCGTCGACATCGTTTGACCGCCCCTCGATAATTCCCTGCCGGATCGTAAGCCGAACGCCGCCGATGTTGAGGCTGCCAAGTGTCGCAGCGCTCGTGTCGACACGCGCGACGCGAATGCTGTCCGAATAAACGACGGTTAACGGATGGGTGTCGCGTATCTCGACCCGGGCGGATTCAATCCCTGTAATGGTAGCCCCCCCGCCTTCGACACGTTCGGCGCGAACGCCCTCCAGATCGACATCCGTCGAGTTCGGCAGGTCGATAAGTGATAAGCGATCCGCGCGAAGATTCCGGACCCGGTTGCCTTTCACGCTCGCGGAATCCGCAGTAACGTTGTCGAGATCAACATCCGTCCGGCCGCCCTCGTCCCTTACTCGTAAATTCCGACCCGTTAATCCCTGCAGCCGGTAATCGTTTGTCTTAAGACTTGCGGCCCTGCCGCCGGGTGCCGTCAGATTCGTCACGCCGTCCCGATGCGAAAACTTTAAGTCGTTCGCATAAAGGGCCTCGAACTCGGCTTCGGCGACGGAGAAACGCTGTGCCCTTCCAGTGCCTGCGGTCGCAATGAGCTGTCTGTCTTTGTACTCCGCTACCGCGTCCGACAGGAACAGGCCGCCGAGTGTAAGCGACTTTGTTTTTGCCGCTGCCGCCTGGAGCTCACCAAGCCAACGAAAGTCCGTACCGGAGCCGCGGACGTTTCCGGTCATGCGAAGAAAGTCGATCCGGAAATCCTCGAAGGTCAAGAGCTCGGCAACGGCGGTACCGTTTGCTTCATAGTTCGAGTTCGTTCCCTCGACGGTCGCCGCGACGTTTAATGCGCGCAGATAAATTCCCTCGGCACTGAGCGCCTCGGAATCTACCCTGCCGTCAACACGATAATTCTCACCCTCTCCGGTAACAGTGCCCTTGAAATTACCCACTCCGCGCAGGCTCGCCCCTAGCGGAAAGATATTGGATGTTTGTGTGAGATCAACTGTGGATTCGATATTGAGGCTGTATCTGGGTGACGCCCAGTCCGCGAGAGTTCCGTTCAATGACGAAATGCCGATCGGTGTTTCGATCTTCAGTTCAGTTATCTCGGCACCCGTTCGGTCAGCGATCGCCCGAGCACGAAGGTCGATGTCTTCGAGCGTATGTTCATCGTAAGCGAATGTGGAATCGGTTGATGTCAGGTCGATCTTGTAACGTTTTTGTTCGTCGGGTACTTCAAAGTTTTCGGGCTCGAGAAAGAACTGCACGTTGTTCGCGTCGGCGGATATCTTTCTCGAAACATCACCGAAGTGAACGACGCTGTCCCGCACGGTGAACCTGACGGAATCGTACTTGAAATTGACTCGCTGCCCGCGCTCGTCCTCGACCAGAGTAAGGTTCGCGTAATTCGAGCGGCCTTCCTCGTCGAACGTCACCCAGATCTCAGCACCGCTGACGTCGGTCGTGTTCACGATCACATCACGGCTGAGCTGCCAGGCATAGAGATTATCGACGGTCAGCCCGATGCGGGCATCGCGAATAAAGAACAGCTTTTCGCCGGTGACGCGGTCGTTGAAGGTCGCGTTCTTTATTTCGAGCTCAAGCGGATTGACGGTCAGGCGGAAAACGTCGGCGTCAAATACGATACCGATCTCGGCCATCTTGGCCACGAACTGAGTTTTAACGTAATTGTCGAAGACGCCGTAACGGTAAAAGACGACGGAGAGGACCGCCAGCAGAACGATCAGGATAGCCGCCAGCGCGGCGGTAATGACGGCGTTGCGGCGCGTAAAATACCGGCGCCGCGGTGAAGGTAGATCTTCGTTATCCTCTTCCGGCGGCCGATTCTCGATTTCTTCCCGTTGTTCGTTTTGCTCTTCCGGCATTGCCTTC
>DASUSJ010000063.1:0-3537 GCA_036375155.1 Pyrinomonadaceae bacterium | reverse complement strand
TTGCCGGAGCGATCATACGCTCGGCCATCACGACAAGCCTCGATAGTTTCACCTTTGATGAGGCGTACCACGTCGGGGCCGGCGCTTCTTACATTCAAACCGGGGATCTTAGACTCAATCCGGAACAGCCTCCGCTCACTAAACTTTGGGTCGGCTCTTATGTGACCATGCTCGGCTACGCGATGTCGCCTTTTAGAAGTTACGCGGACAAAAACGATGAACGTAAAGCTGTCGAGGAGGACGCATACTTCAAAAACGACCCGGAAGTTCTTCAGCAGCGAACGCGAACTGCGATGTTCGGACTCAATGCATTGTTGATCTTTATTTTCGCTCTAGCCGTCCGGCGGGTCTTCGGCGATGTGATGTCGATCGGGGCGACAACCTTCCTCGCGATCGATCCGACCGTAGCTGCGCATTTGCCGGTGATGATGACTGACCTGCCGGTCGGACTTACCTCGGGTGCCGCCGTATTGTTCGCCGTTAATGCATTTCGGAATTGGAAGCTGGTCGACATTGTGGCCGCCTCCGCCACCCTCGGCCTTGCTCTGGCCGCAAAGCACTCGGCCGTGATAACTGCGGCCGTGGTCGCGCTGATCGGCATTGCCTTGGCGATGGTTTTCGCAAGGTCCGTTATATGGCCCGTACGCCTGAAGCGCTTGGGCGTGGTCGCCGGAGTCCTCGTCGGCTCGCTTGTGATTCTCTGGAGTTTTTATTTTTTCCGGTTCCGAGAGAGTCCGGCGACCGCTGAAGAGACGTTCAACCGGCCGCTTGCTACGAAGATCAGCGATGTAAAGTCACCGGTCTACCGCGCCGCTTTGAACCTCGCTGCGAACACGTACCTCTTACCCCGTGCTTATATCTGGGGACTTGCGGACACGATCCGAGCCGGTGCGGAAGGTCGCGCGATCCCAATACTCGCGTTCGGCGAGATGTACTACTCGAAAGGTCCGGTCTATTACTTTCCGGGCGTGATTGCAGCCAAGCTGCCGGTGGGGTTGCTGCTTCTATCGTTGTTCGGAGCCGGCCTATTACTAACGGTGAGACTCCCGGCGTCTTTTATCGCTCCGGTCGCGGGATTAGCGGCACTCGCTGCGATGTTCCTCGTCTTCCTTATCATGGGCTCAAGCTACGGCGGAGTGCGGCACGCGTTGCCGATATATCCACTACTGGCGGTTCTTGGTGCGGTGCCAATTTATTTCGCAATTCGGAAACGCTCTTACATCCTTGGCGTCACATTGGCGGTGCCGCTTCTGGTGGCGATAATCGCATCGGTTCCCGTCATGCGGCCCTGGGAATATTTCAACGAGTTCGCCGGCGGTCCCGAAAACGCGCATCTGTACTTCAGCGACGAGGGCATCGATCTAGGTATGCGGCTTAAAGAGATCTCCGCGTACTATGATCAGAACCTGAGACCGAATGGCGAGATCCCATTCCTCGTATACTTTTGCTCGGATGTAGAACGCCGCCGCCGGGAGCTCGATTGGATCGGTAAGGATCAGGAGCGGGACGCGCCGAGATTGAATTCGGACACCCTTGAGGGAACCTTCATCATCGGCGGGCCTGAGCTCAGCCCGAAACTTTGGTGGGACGTCGCGAAGCCGCTGCGCGAAGCTGAACCCATTGCACGTTTCGGTAACGTGTTTGTATTTCGCGGTAAGTTTCCACGACTGCCCTCAGCACCCGCAAGAACATTTTACTTCCGGGCTATCTACACGAAGCTGTACGTTCCGGAACCCGACATTAACAGCGGTATCGAGCTTCTGGCTAAATCCACGGAGCTGGATCCAGCGGCGTTCCATGTTGCCCTTGAGCTCGGCAACCAGTATCTTAAGCTCGGAAATCGACAAGAAGCTTTGCGGGCCTATCAGCGTTCGCTCGATCATGCACCGCAAACCGACAATATCCGCGACGTTTTGATCGAGCAGGTCGAGCGGCTGAAACTTGGTGCAGAGGATATTCAGCCGATCCGGAATCCGGGTGTCGAGTAGTTTGGAAAAACATTATGACAGCAGAAAAACGATCAACTGTTTCCGACGCCGTTCGCAAACACAAGGAGTTTCTTTTTCCCGCGGTGGCAACCTATTACCAGGAGCCGCTCGCGCTCGTTAAAGGCGAGGGGGAATACGTCTGGGACGACCAGGGAAAGCGGTATCTCGACTGCTTCGGCGGCGTGCTGACGGTTAGTATCGGACACGCCGAGCCGCGCGTAAACAAGGCGTGGATCGACCAGGTGAATACGCTCGCGCACACGTCGACGCTCTACGCGAACGGTCCCCAGGGAGACCTTGCCGAAAAACTCGCCGAGATCACGCCGGGCAACTTGAAGAAGTCGTTCTTCACCAACAGCGGGACCGAAGCTGACGACACGGCGGTACTCGCCGCAAAGCTCGCCACGGGTAATCACGAGGTCGTCGTGCTTCGGCACAGCTACGCCGGCCGAAGCGCGACCGCGCTTTCATCGATCGGTCATTCGAGCTGGAAACCGATCGCGTCGCAGGTGCCGGGATTCGTTCATGCTCACGCTCCGTACTGCTATCGCTGCCCGTTCAACGCGACGCCGGAAAATTGTGGACTTGCGTGCGCGAATGACGTCGAAGAACTGATTCGCACGACGACGACGGGCGAGATCGCAGCGTTCATGTCCGAAACGATCCTGGGTGTAGGCGGGTTCATCGTCCCGCCGAAGGACTATTTCAAACGCGTGCACGAGATCACCAAGAATCACGGCGGTTTGTTTATTTCCGATGAAGTCCAGACGGCGTGGGGCCGCACGGGCGACAAGTGGTTCGGGATCGAACATTACGGAGTCGAGCCCGACATCATCACATCGGCTAAAGGAATGGGCAACGGAGTCCCCATCGGCTGGACGATCGCAACGCCCGAGGTCGCCGATGCATTTCCAGGTCTGACCTTTTCGACTTTCGGCGGCAATCCCGTCTCAATGGCCGTCGGACTCGCGGTGATAAAAGTGATCGAAGAAGATGACCTTCGGACCAACTGCCGCGTGGTCGGCGACTATTTCCGCGAACGCCTGCTCGAGCTGCAAGAGAAGTATCCGATCATCGGCGAGGTTCGAGGCATGGGAATTATGCAGGGAATCGAGCTGGTCAAGGACCGGAAGACAAAAGAGCCGAACCCGGAAGCCGTCCTGAAAGTTTTTGAAGAGACTAAGCGCCAGGGTGTGCTGATAGGAAAAGGCGGACTATACGGTAACGTGATCCGTACGGGGATGATGTTGAATTCAACGAACGACACGGTGGATGAGTTGGTGCGTGCTCTGGATATAGGGTTTGCCTCTGTCTGAGCGGTCACAGAAGCTAGAGGTTAGCGTCTGAAACACGCGACGGCGGACGGGAGACCGCGTGTTTCAAACGCTCGTTCCGGTAGTGCATCAGTTTGAATTTTAACCAAACCATTTGCCCGTTTTGATATAGTTCGCAATCATCGTCGAGCAAAGAAACAACAGGAAGCAGACAGTCGCAATCAATAGTGCCACGCGCACTTCCGGCAACCGTTCAAATCCCAAAGTAAAAAAGA
>DASUSJ010000062.1:0-7348 GCA_036375155.1 Pyrinomonadaceae bacterium | reverse complement strand
GCGATACCACCTCGATCTCGACCTGCGCGACGAAAACTGGGACATACGCGACTCTTCTGATAACGGGGCGCTGCTGGGTGGATTGAAGCTGCGCAAACAGGTGTTTGCCGCAGGTGTAACCTCGTTCGTGAATGGTCGTTGGAATTGGTCCACTGGAGCCGAGTTATCGCATCGGAAATTTCTTGATGTTACTCCTGGCGCTGCGTTGACTTCCCAGCTTCTGGCCCAAGGGTTCCAGCTCAAGCATCTGGGTCAAATGAACTATGTCCTCGCTCGAGTTCCGGAGCGGAGATTCATTGTTACGGGTGGCGTCTCTACACAAGTCGGCCGCACCTGGTCACAACCCTCGCAGACCTTCGCTAAGCTCCAGGGCTCGCTCGAGACACACTGGTTTCCCGAAGCGACCGGCGACGACTATGAAATGCAGGGAAAGATTCGCGTTGGCCGGACGTTCGGGGAGATCCCGTTCGACGAACTTTTCATTCTTGGTGTTGAGCGCGACAACGATCTGTGGCTCAGGGCTCACGTCGGAACCCGAGATGGTCGCAAAGGCAACGCTCCGATGGGACGCAACTACTTTCTCTTCAATTGGGAGGCCGACAAGAACATCTATAACAACTCATTGATCAATCTCAAATTCGGTCCGTTTCTGGACACCGGCAAGATCACGGACTCATCAAGTGCCCTTGGCTCGCAGAAATGGCTCTGGGATCTGGGCGTGCAAGCCAAAGTCAGAGTGCTCGGGCAGAGGGTCGCCCTCTCCTATGGAAAAGATCTCCGCACAGGCAAAAACGCGTTCTATGTCTCCTTTCGATGATGCTCTCGATTGCTCGTATGTTTGAATGTCTGATCTTTTTCGTGTGATTTCGTGTGAGTTCGTGGTTCCAGTCTGTCGCGATTAGAACCTGGAACCACTAACTCACACGAAATCACACGAACAAAGAGAAGGCGCGAACTGCCCAAACTCACTAACGTACCCAACGTTGTATAATTCACCCCATGAACGATGTTCGAATTCGTTTCTGCAAGGTTTGAGCGTCGTACCGACCACGTGCCGCCCGCGTGGCAGCCGCCATCAAAGACGCGCTCGGGACCGACGTTGAACTAATCGAAGGCGGCCGCGGTGAATTCACCATCTGGGTCGGAGACCGAAAGGTTTCGGAGAAAGGCTGGATCTTCTTTCCGGACGATGACGACGTCGTGGCAAGCGTCCGGCAAGCGCTTACGGCTACTTAACGACGCGTCGGATCGGGTATTTCGTTCCTGTGCTTCGTCTGTTTCGTGGTTTGGCTTGGTGTTCTTCGTTCGTTTGCTCCGCATGCTTCGTGGTTTGGCTTTGATAACCTACCAACCGAAGCAACACGGGATTCTAACCCGCCTCACACCAACAAGCGGGTAATAGCTTACCAGCCTGAAAAGTAATCAGTCATACACAAGCCGCAAGTTTTCCTTGAAAGAACCGGACCGGCTTTAGTAAACTGTTCCCAGTTCGTGGTTGCTTGTTAGTTAGTTTAGTTAGTTAGTTAAGTTGCTACCTCGGTAGCTTGTTAGTTAGTTAGTTACATTAGTTAGTTTGCAGCCACAACGAGGAATGCTCATCGGCCTCAAAACCGGTGAGCATTTCCTTTTTCGCGACCGACCGCGGGTGATTGTGCGAATAAAAACCCGAAGCCCAAGGCCCGCGACCCGCCTGGAAAGTCGCTGAGGACGAGCGCTGGCATCTCAGAAAAGATGACACGCTTTTCTACGCGAGCGGGTTACCGCATTCGATCTATGAAGAGGGCGTCCTCGCCGGATTTGTAAAGATCGTCCGAGACCTTACCGAGCGCGTTTCGCTTGAGGCGTTAGCTGACTTTGTGCTCACTCCTTGTTTGCGTGATTTCGTGTGGGTTAGTGGTTTCAGTTATCTTGTGTTAGGAACTGGAACCTCGAACCTTCACGACGCTCGTGACGACGTCATCTGCTAGTTGCAGTTCGGGTGTATAATTCTCACCACCAAACTACCTCTCCCCCTAGGTGATCGAATGAAGAGGTACATTCTGACCTTCCTGGTCGTATCCCTGTTTGCCGCATCCGTCAGTGCACAGGACGCGCAGGAGGGATTTATTCTGACGCCCGACGAAGTGCGGATCTTCTACAAGATCGTCGGCTCCGGAGCGAATACGCTTGTCATGGTTCATGGCGGGCCGGGCAACAGTCTCGAATCGATCCGCGCCGATATGGAACCGCTTGCTAAAGGCAGGCGCGTGATCTATTACGACCAGCGCGGCCAAGGGCGCTCGGAGCTGATCAAGGATGGCAAGAAGCTGGCGTACGAGTATCACATCGCCGATCTCGAAGCGCTCCGTCAACATTTCAAGCTAGAGAAGATGAAGCTGTTCGGGAACTCATGGGGCGGTCTGATGGCTTCACTTTATGCCGTCGCACATCCCGATCGCGTCGAGCGGATGGTGCTCCATCATCCGGCCTCTCCGACTCGCGGTTTCCTGGACGATATGGACGACGAGATCTCGCGACGCATGCCCAAGATCTACAAACCCGAACAAATCGAGCGGGCGAAGAAAATCAGCAAGGAAGAGTATTGGCTGCAGGCCAGCGATCCGGTCGCGGTATGCCGCGAGTTCTTTACGATGGTGCTGACGACTTACACCTATTCGCAGACGCTGAACATCCCATTCAAAGGGGACGTGTGTGCGGGTCCGAAAGAATCGGTCCGCCAGTGGAGGACGACAAACCGACACATGTGGGCAAGCCTCGGCGACTTCAATCTGATGCCCAAGCTCGCCGCCGTAAAGGCTCCAGTCCTGGTCATCCACGGCGCGGCCGATGTCATTCCCCTGCGCAGCTCCGAGTTCTGGGCGTATGGTTATCCGAATGCACGTCTGTTCTTGATCGAGAAGTCGGGCCACATTTCGCAAGCGGAGACGCCGGAGATTTTGTTCCCGGCCGTTGAGACGTTTCTGCAGGGAACCTTTCCGGCGCAGGCTCGGATCGTTGTAAGAAAATGGTAAATCATAAATAGTGTCGTCCGGGAGCGACGGTCGAGCCCTTTCCGTTCGTGCTCCTTTTCGTGTGTTTCGTCTATTTCGTGGTTTTCTTTTTCGGGTGAACCATCCCGCAAGCGGCGTGTATAGTCGGCGCTGACTTTCCTCCAAGGCAGTCAGAATGAAGAAGTACATTCTAACTTTGCTTGTTGTATCTCTGTCAGCGGACGGTTGAAATATGCGCTTCAAGAACCAGAGTCGCACGTTCCTAGTGGCGCTGCTGTTCTGCACATTTTTATTTTATTCGGTACACGCCCGCGGACCTTCGACTCCCGAGGAACGGGCGCGGGTCATAGAGCTTATCCGAATGCTAGAACGGGAGCCTTTGAGCGCGAACGCCGGTCCGACCCGGGCATCTTTGTTACAGTGGGCGTTCGACCTGCCCGAGATGAGGTTTCACCGGTGAAGCGATCTGTTCGGATCCGCCCTCGACAATTATCCATATCGCCGCGAGTTCAACGACCATTTAATGCTTTCCGGCGTCGCCTTCACCCTCGAGTGTCAAGACAAGGGGAGAGACTACGTTGCGACTTACATCGCCGGCGTCGAAGAAAGCTGGATCTATTACCCGAGGGCGAAGACTAACCTGGTCCAAACACCGAATATCGAAAATGACCATGCCCCCGAAATCGATCGTCGACGAGAACATCGATCATTGTAATAAACGACGACTGAACTTGCGAGTGAGTTCTTATTGAGTTGATGTGGCTTCATGCGTGCGTTGAAGGTGGTTCTCTGTTAATTCGTCGTACGAATCGCGATGATATCTGTTGGAGATCGCCGTCAATGGCTAGGCTGACGAAAGGAAGCTGAAATAATCCGTTGAGGTGGTCTTCAAGCTAGACATCCTTCGAACCTACCTCGAATCCTGCGACAGCAAATCCGCGATCGAGAATTATAAGAAGAGTCTGGAACCTCGATTAGAGGAATGAGCGAGGCAAGTTCCCAAAACGGTCGAAACGAATTAAGTTCATTTTACGAGTTGTCGACACACCGGAAGCGTCTTTTTAGGCCGTCTGTAGAAAAGAAGCCGCGCCTAACAGGATTACCCACTTGCGCGGCCCCTTCAAACCCATCTTTATCGTCCGGCTGTTCAGGACATACGGCACGACTGACGAGCTAGCGTAATAGCTCGGCCGGAATATCGCCCGCGAGACCGAACTGCTCGATATAAACAGTTCCGGTGCTTCGCAGTTGGTACCAAACACCATCGCGATAAACCGCGATATCCGTTTTGCCGTCGCCATCGTAATCGCCGGGAACCGGCAGATCGCCGGCCAGTCCCCAACGCACGATACGGATACCATCATGCGTTTGAGCGATGTACCAGGTTCCGTCCGATGGCCGGAAAACCGCGTAATCCGTACGCAGGTCGCCATCAAAATCCCCTAGAACTGGAAGGTCTCCCGCCAGGCCAAACTGGTAATGCCGGATCCCGGGGACTTGATCGGGCACGTAGTACCAATTGCCATCGCGAAAGATCGCGAGGTTGTCCTTGCCGTCGCCGTCATAATCGGCGACGACCGGTTGGTCCGCCGACTGTAGACTGACGTTCCCGAATGGAATCGGCACCGCCCCACTAAACGGAACTTGTGCAACGAAAGACGCCGGTGACGGGCGAAAGAGTACGAAATTCTGATTGTGGAGATAGTAGTTGCTCGGCTGGGGAATATCGCCGGCCTGTGCGCCGCCGCGATAGGCAAACGTATTATCCGAGCTGCGAAGCCAATACCACACGCCGTCTCGAAAGACCGCGATGTCAGCTTTGCCGTCGCGGTCGTAGTCGTCGGCGATCGGCTTGTCGGTGGATATACCGAATTGCGTGGCGAAAAATCCACTCGTGCTTCGGTTCAGATACCAGACGCTGTTACTGGGACGGAACACCGCCAGATCGTCCTTGCCGTCGCCGTCGAAATCGAACTTACGCTTTGTCGGGATCGCCTGGAATGTGAACCTTGCGATATTCGCCGACGAGAACGACGGATTAGAATTCTCCTGGAATGCGGTGAAGTTACCCGCGACGATCATCCTGCCCTGAGCATCGAAAGCAACCGCTACCGGCTGGTTCGGCGAAGACGGCCCGGTAAATAGGAACCATGGTATCGACGGATCGTAAGTATTGTCGCGATTGAACCGTATGATGCCGCCCGCGTTCGGCGAGCCACTCGTGAAGTCTCCTACCATCACCGTTTTGCCGTTGGGAGCGGACGCCATATCGCCCACTGAATCCAGCACCACCGGATAGGTCACGTTCAGGCTGCCATCGGGATTTAATCGCAGAGCGCTCCTCGGGCCGCCGGTGGTGTGTAAAGCGAAGATCTTTCCGTCGCTGAGCAACTTGATCACGACATAGCGCCGGTCGCTGGGGATCGGTGGGGCGTTGAAGCTCGAATCCACGCTGTCGTCGGAATTGAACCGGACCAACGAGTTGCTGGGATTCCCGTTGACGTTCGCGAAACCTCCGGCGACCAGATACTTGCCGTCCGGTTGAATCTCGATGTCCCGGCATTCGTAATCGATGGTGGGTGTGAAGGTGGCGTCGTAGGTGCCGTCGGAATTGTATCGGGCGATGTGGGTCCTGGCATTACCATTCGGCATCGCAAAAAAACCGCAGATCAGGATCTTTCCGTTCGGTAGCTGGTTGGCTCTATTGATTGTCGCGAAACCGCTATCCATCAGGATCGGGAATGAAGTCATCGTCGCGTCCGGCGATCCGTCGGAGTTCAGTCGCCTAACCCTCTCTCGCCCTCCCTGTCCATCGAACGGAAGTTCACCAGCAACAAGGATCTTCCCGTCCGGGAGGAGTGCTATCGAATTGATCTCGAAAACTTGATTGAATGATCCGCCGAGCCAGCTCGCGTCGAATGAAGTGTCCAACGTTCCGTCAGGGTTGAGCCGCGCCATGAATTTGCGGGCGGTCCCGTTCACGACAGTGAATCTACCAGCGATAAGTATCTTCCCGTCACTCTGAAGCTGGAGCATGTCGACCTTTCCGTTTATGGCCGGCGTGAACAGACTGTCGAAAACAAGTTTTTGAGAAAATAGTGTGAGCGGGAACAGTACTAAGCAAAATATTGAGGTTTTCAGGAACTTGAGGACTCGGTCTGGCATCGGGATAAACTCCTCCTCTCGTATGCTGACAGCACGGCATTCTATCACGAAAAACGCCACGTCGCCGGGGTCTCTCCGTATCACGCCAAGCCTGTATGTTTGGAACGCTCTTTATCTTTTCGTGTTGTTTCGCGTGGTTCGTGTGTTTGTATGTTTGAAATGTCCTTTAGTGTGGTCGTGTGTTTCGTGGTTGCTCTTAGCTCGGCCGAGGATCGATAGCACTGGCAATGAGGGAGGAAACCACGAAACACGCGAACCACACAAAACAACACGAAGCGGTGAATTCACCGTCTGGGTCGGAGACCAAAAGGTCTCGGAGAAAGCTGGATCTTCTTTCCTGACGCCGCCACCATCGTGACAGACGTCCGCGAGGCCCTTACGTCGCGATAATAGGAGTTTTTTTCAATGCCCGTATGATCTCTACCCTGGTTTTCACACCAAGCCGCAAAGAGATTTGAATGAGAGTGAATCGAATCAATTACATGGCAGAAGATACCTAGCCCGCCTGATCAGACATACAGCGGCCTACCGTAGCAATCCTGAAAGCCAATGCATGATGTTAAGAGCCAGCTGCCGATTATCAATGCACGCACGATTCATCCCCACACGATACTGACCTTCGCCTGATCCCGCTATTTGCGCCGAAAGCATCGCAGCTTCTCCTAAAACCACTACTCGCCCTCTCCCGAACCTAAACGCGACACCCTGCGCACGACCGGCAGCAGATACGCGAGGCGGCTTTTCCTTAGCACCTGTCGGTGAAGGTAGTTCATCGGTCGCCATGTCGGACAATTTGAGAAAAGCGACGCTTTCGCTCGGGCCTTTGAGCGACTGGCCGGTAAAGGTCTCGACGACATTGACCTTTTCCGAGGCAATGCGTCCTCGCGTGATCGGATGATCTGCCAAGTTTTGGTTTTCGCGCGAGTAGATCACCGCAGACAGAGAACCATAATCCCGGTCGTAGTTCGATGCGTCGCGCGTGTAGCTATTACTCATGTCAATATCGAAACGCCGTGCGAGGTTACGTGCGGCCGCGCCCCAGGGCGTATGATCCACTATGAGCAACAGCGCCCCGCCTGCCCGTACCCAATCGCGGACGACATCAGACTCGGCTTCGCTGAATGCCGGTCTATCTTCCATCTGGTTTTCGACATCGCCGGCGTCATTTAACGGGTTGGCAATCAGTAGGATGT
>DASUSJ010000061.1:0-5390 GCA_036375155.1 Pyrinomonadaceae bacterium | reverse complement strand
CTTGAAACAAACCATAACCGTAGAGCTTGAAAAGCATCCGACGCTGGACGCGACCGGTATCACGATCCCGTTTGACGTCAAAGCAGTGTGGGGTTCGAAGCGGGTTCCTGTAAGGGCCGTGGTTAACGGGACCGAATATCGCGGAACGATAGTGCGAATGGCAGGGAAGTACATGCTAGGGCTGCCAAAGGCATTTCGCGAGGCCGCTGGCATCAAGGCGGGTGACAACATTGTGGTTACGCTCGAACCCGACACGGTCGAGAGAACGGTTGCCGTTCCGGCCGACCTCGCTCGAGTATTAAGTAAAGAGAAGGCTTTGAGGGCCGTTTGGGACAAGCTCAGCTTTACTATGCGAAAAGAGAACGTGCGCGCGCTAGAAGAGGCCAAAAAGCCGGAGACCCGTGCGAAACGCCTGGAGAAAACCGTCGCCATGCTTCGTGAAAAGGCGAAGTAAATATGCTCGATCTGAATTTTGTCAGGGACAACCTTGAGACCGTTCGCGCGGCCCTTACCAGTCGAAATTTTCCGGCGGACCTGCTGGACAGGTTTGCCGAGCTTGATGCTGAGCGGCGGCGCGTGATCACAGAAGCCGATGCGGTCAACCAAGCCCGTAACTCATCAAGCAAAGAGATCGGCGCCCTTATGCAGTCCGGAAAGCGGGACGAGGCTGAGGCAAAGAAAGCCGAGATCGCGGGTTTGAAGGAGACGCAAACCGAACTCGAAAAGCTGCGGGACCAAACGGACGCGGAAATGCGTGACCTGCTTGCTAACTTGCCGAATATTCCCGCAGAAGACGTTCCCATAGGCGTTGACGAGTCGGCAAACAAGGAGATCAGAAGGTGGGGTGAACCGCGTGAGTTCGATTTTGAGCCGAAAGATCATGTCGATCTCGGCGAAAGCCTCGGCATATTAGATCTCGAACGTGCGACTAAGATCGCGGGTTCGCGTTTCGCGATACTGAACGGTCCAGGTGCGCGACTCGAGCGAGCCTTGGTTAACTTCATGCTCGACGTGCACACGACGGAGCATGGCTATACCGAGACCTTGCCGCCGTTCATGGTGAACCGGACTGCCCTTTTCGGGACGAATCAGCTCCCGAAGTTCGAAGAGGACCTCTTTCATATCCGCGATGAACGTGGGTTTGCGCTCATACCGACGGCGGAGGTTCCGGTGACGAACTATCACGCCGAGGAAATACTCGAAGCTAAGGAACTACCGAAGTATTACGTGGCCTACACGCCATGCTTCCGAAGTGAAGCGGGGAGCTACGGCCGCGACACGCGCGGGTTGATACGTCAGCACCAGTTTGAAAAGGTCGAACTGGTTAAGCTGAGCCTTCCGGAAGAGTCTGAGCGTGAGCACGAAAGACTTACGGCTGACGCGGAACGTATCCTGCAACTTCTGGGTCTGCCCTACAGGACCGTCACCCTTTCCACCGGGGACATGGGCTTCGGGGCCCGAAAAACTTACGACATCGAGGTCTGGCTGCCCTCACAGACGACGTTTCGCGAGATATCCAGCTGCTCGAATTGTGGCGACTTTCAGGCCCGGCGGATGAACTTACGTTTCCGGCGGGCCGGCGGCGTCAAGCCTGAATTTGTCCATACACTGAATGGTTCGGGTTTGGCGGTCGGCCGCACGTGGATCGCGATCATAGAGAACTACCAGCAAAAGGACGGTTCGATCGTGATTCCCGAAATACTGCAGCCCTATATGAACGGTATTGAAAAGATCGGTTGACGCGGAAGCGTCATTGTAATTACGATGTAGCCCATGAAGGCCCAGATCATTAGAATCGGAAACTCTCAAGGCGTCAGGATCCCGAAGACGCTGCTCGAAGACGGCAAGCTCAGCGGTGAGGTCGAGCTTGAGCTGCATGAAGATGGCATCCTGATCCGAAGCCTGCAAAAGCCGCGGGCGAATTGGGATGCCCAGTTCCGAACGATTGCCGATGCAGACGACGACCAGCAGGTTTACGAAACACCTACCGAATTCGAGAAGAAGGAGTGGCAGTGGTGAACCGCTTCGACGTCTATCTCATCAATCTCGATTCGTCTCCATCGGCCGATCCTAAAAATACACGGCCGGGGGTGATCGTGTCGCCCGACGAACTTAACCGAAATGTCGAGCACGTTATCGTCGCACCGCTGGCGTCGACCAACGCGAGATATCCCACACGTGTTGCCGTAGATTTTTTGAACAGCGAGCGCCTCGTAATACTTGATCAGATTCGAACCGTTGATAAAGCCCGGCTTGTAAAAAAGATCGGCGAGATAGTCGGACCGTCACAGGACGTTATCCTCGACCGGCTTGGCGAGCTTTTCGCCAAGTAGCGAGTTGATCGTGGATCGTCGATCGTCGCTCATCCGTCACGAAGTCAACTCCGCAAACCATTCTGCTGTCTTTAAAATGCGAATAGCAGGCGATGCGAAAAGCGCACCAGCTGCTATTCAGAATCTGCGGCCACTATTCTTATCTACTGAGTTAGAGCCTGAGCCTCTTCTTTGATCGTCTGCCCAGCCTCATTCGCCACGTGCTTGGCCCTGTCGACAAGTGTACCGGCCGCCTCCGACGCACGTTCCATAAGATTCTCTCGAGCTTCGCCCATCAACCGTCCTTCATAACGCGTTGACGGTAGCGCGAATCCCACAGCTGCTCCGACGGCAACTGCCAGGGCACCGAGTGCGAGCGGATTCTCTTCCAGATACTCGTCATATTTCTCGTGTGCTTTTGTTCCAAACTCACCCGCCCGGTCATAAGCTCGGTGTGCCAGATCTTCTGCTCCGGTATAAACATCACCTACTTTTCCGGCAACGCTTTCATACGCGGTTCCAGCCACGTTACTCACTTTCTCGACAGCCGAATTTGCCGTGTCAGCGATACCTTCATAAGCACGGCTCGTCGTGCCCGCGATAGACCTTTTGGCAGAATCCAGCGTGCCTTGTCCCGTTTCGGATCGTTGGTCTCCCAGGTGCTGACGATCATAGAATCCCCACGAACCACCGTTCGCCCGATTGGACGTTCTGCGGCCGCTTAGGCTTTGATATACCAGCAGGCCCGTGCCGACGCCGATCAGGGCGAATGGTAACGGGTTGTTCCGAATGGTCCTGAGTGTACTTGAATGAGAAACTCCATCTCCAACATTTTTCATAAAATTCACCGCCTTCCCTATGGTCGCATCATAAGCCGTGTCCTTCGCTGATTCGATCGCGGAGCTCACGGTCTCTGAAACTTGCTCGGAAATATTCGAAAAGCTCAGCCGCTCCTGGATCGCATCGATCGTCTCACCCATTTGATTCCGGGTCGCCTCGATCCGTGCTTTTATCTGTTCAGTGTCCTCCGGCGTTTCACCGGTGTTTGCGTCGAGCTCACGACGTTCCATATCTGTAGTGTCTTCCGAGTACTTTTCCAGAAACTCGTCACTTCCGGCACCCGCCGTCGTCGACACTGGGTCTAATTTATCTACGCTTTTCAGCTCACTTGATTTTTCAGCCATTCTGCATCCTCCTTGATCGACTCGACCGTTTCCTCCGGTTTTATATTCGTCTTCTTTAACTCCGCGAGCGCCGACGAGATCAGCACGAAGGCGGCGATGCCAACCACCGCACCGACCAGAATTGCCGACAGCCACGCGGGCAGAAAGTAAGACAATCCCATAATTATCCCGGCAAGGATCGCGAGCACTCCGGCATATGCCACTGCGCCGCCGACCGCGAGGAATCCAACATTCTTTCCTACATGGGTCGCTTTTGCCGTCAGTTCAGCCTGCGCGAGCGCGACCTCCTGTCGGACAAGTGTTCCTGTTTCGGCTGCAAGCTCCGAGAAAAGATCGCCGAGACTACGTTCGTCTTTTTGTACCTGCATTTGAGTCTGTGCCATAAATCCTCCGCTTGCTTCTCTACAAAGGATTGACCGCCGTGTTCGGGGCATTCCCCGTACTTCGCGATGTTCCCGTAGTTAGTTGATGCTCTGTATCGATCGACCCGGTTCTGTTTAGTTCGCGCGACCCTTCGCTGAAGTGCGGCGGTGTACTCTTGAGGAACCGTGCCACGAGAATTCCAAGACCGAAAGCGGCTCCGAGGAAGACTGCCGGATTGCGACGGGCAAATCCTTCAAGGTCGTGTGCCATGTCGCGCACGCTCCGCGTATCGAAATAGCCGGCCAGATTCTCTATTTTTCGCGCCGCTGTTTCGGTGTACTTTGCTGCCGCCTCAGCAAGACCACTATCTGTTTTCGCGGATCCGAGATTCGCACTCATCTGTCTGACGCTGTCGGCGACCGTCGAGAGCGGAGTCGTGAGCGTCGATTTTCGCTCGTCAAGTTTTGTCGCCGCCTTGTCGGTCACGGCTTCATAAGCCTGCCCGGCGGTTTCCTTTGCTTGATCGATGAAGCTGCGCGCGGTTGCGGTCGCAGTACCGGTCGAGCCAGCGATTCCACCGGTTCCGATCGGAGTTGAACCGCTACCTGTCCCGGTCGAAGGCGTACCCGCTCCGGTTCCGGTTGCCCGGGTCGGTGTACCTCCAGCGATTCCACCGCCGGTTTGCGTTGAGGTTGCGCCCGAGCCCTCGCGCTGTGAAGTTTTGTCGTCAAACCCCGGCTCGTTGGTCATATTCTTTTGTGTTGGTGATGATTCACTACTCTGTTTGCTCTGTCGATTCGCCATTTCTGATATCTCCTTTCAAACTCGTCTACGGGTAAAATACCCGGTCCATCCACGAGCGTAATAAATTGGTATGGTTATTCTCTGTACTGCAATAACCATACCGCCTGGATTTACGGCTTTCTGATAGAAATCCGCGCAAATCGCCGTCGCGAACCGCCATGACCCGACTCTTGTGTATCGGAACGCGCCAGGAACTCGTAAAAAGGGCGAGGCACGAATGCCTCGCCCTTTGACTTCTTGTTGCCGAATCTGTCACTACGGTCCAACCGTAAATACGGAGTAGATGCGGCTCGTCGGGATCGTCACATCAGCATCCTCGGCCGTCACAAAGAGACCAAAATCCGTGAGTGTTGTTTGAGCGCGGATCTCCGCCTCGTCCTTGCGACCCGAATTGATCACGTGGCCGAGCTTCGTATACGTACCGTCCGGCGAATAGGTCCAGAGCGTGAAACGTTTGTTGGCCGGGACCTTCTTCATATCGTCGAAGTGCATTCGCACTTTCGTCATACCTTTCTCGCGATCTATATAGGCCTTTGCTTCAAGACCGTCGAGCTCGCCGGTAAATTTCATCTTCACTTCTCGTTCATCCTCACCGAACGTGCTGATATTGAGAAGCGGCACGTTGTACGTGAAGGGAGTGCGGTCGACTACAGACGGTGAGACTGCGACAACACGATTTTCAGATACGCGACGCGGCACCACCGCAAAACCCGTGGGCACAGCGCTC
>DASUSJ010000060.1:0-4823 GCA_036375155.1 Pyrinomonadaceae bacterium | reverse complement strand
TGTCACCGTGGCGACTTTGATGTTACTTCCGACCTCTTGAACCTCCCGATGCTTCTTTGCTCCTAGATCGAGCAAGCGCTTGTAAGATGCGGCGGCGTCTTTTACGCCCCAGTAAGCTATCGCGTTGCTGCCTTTTGTCACACCGGTCATATCCGGGTCTAGGCCCAACTCGAAGCCGCCGATGTTGAAGCCGACGTAAAATGGCTGGTCGAAATAAGGCTTCACTCCTAATGCTTTCGCGTACCATTCTTTGGCTCGCTCAAGATCGTCAACGTGATAAATGACAGTTCGTAGTCCCTGAAACATTTTGACCTCCTTCGTATCGCGCGGAGCTGTCTTTGGCAGCTGTTGAAGACTCGCGCTTTGGGTTAAAGAAATAATTCCGACCAAGGTGAGTGCGAGACTGGCCATTTTTCGATTCATGATTGATGCTCCTGTTACCAATTAGCTGATCTGACCGGGGATCTGAATTACTTGGTCATAAAGTTGAGTGTAGTCCGGGACCTGAAAATCACGACACGGTCGACGTAGCCCGATCTGGGCTTTGTCGCCGATATGGAATGTATTACACACAGACCAAAATTAAAAAGTCCTGTTGGCATCCTTCACAAAAACAAAAACGGCAAGCTCGCCAGCCTGCCGTAAGTGTTGATTCTAATGGTGGCGGGGGGGAGGATCGAACTCCCGACCTTGGGGTTATGAATCCCACGCTCTAACCATCTGAGCTACCCAGCCACGAAGTCAAGATTATAGTTTCCGTGTGCGAAAAATCAAACCGCATTCCGTCTGGCCGATCTTTGCCTCCGGTATGGCGGATCTTTGCTTCCGGTATGGGGGATCTTTGCTTTCGGTATGGCGGATCTTCGCTTTCGGTACGGTGGATTTTCCGGTGGTCGGTTTGCGCTGGTAAAATATCGTTCGTAATTCACGTTCCGGAAAACACTTATGCCCATTGTCCTCGCGGCCGCCGCTACAGATCACTCTTACGTACTGGTTGCCTTACTTGTCATGCTCGCCGCGGCGAAGATCATGGCGGAGTTATTCGAGCGCCTGAAGCAGCCCGCTGTGGTGGGCGAGATCCTCGCTGGCGTGATCATCGGACCGAGCATTCTCGGTTGGGTGAACCCGTCCGACATGCTCACGATCCTGGCCGAGATCGGTGTAATTTTCCTCTTATTCACCGTCGGTCTCGAAACAAAACCGCAGGCGATCTTCCAAGTGGGAAAACGGGCGGTAATGGTCGGAGTGCTTGGTGTCATCCTGCCTTTCATCGCTGGTTATTTCATCGCGATCTGGTGGGGCGGATCGTTTGCCGAAGCGATGTTCATAGGTGCGGCGATGGTTGCGACGTCCGTCGGGATAACCGCGCGAGTGCTCGGCTCGATGGGACTGCTTGACACCGAAACGTCCCGCATCATTCTCGGGGCCGCGGTCATCGATGACATCCTCGGGCTGATAATTCTGTCGCTGGTTTCGGCGGTCAGCAAGGGAAGTGTTAGCTACACCGGTCTCGCTATGACAGCGGGCTCTGCAGTCCTGTTCACTGCATTCGTGGCGTTGATCGGTTCCAAGATCATGACCGGACTTGCACCGGCCGTAGAACGCCTTAGGCTTAGCAAGCCGTTCTTTAACCTCGGACTCATACTGTGTCTCGGATTGTCGGTGGCAAGCGTCTACGTCGGTGTCGCCGCGATCATTGGAGCCTTCCTGGCCGGTATGGCGCTCGCTGAAGCAACGGAAGGAAACTACAAGATGCACAAAATGACGAGCGGCATCACCGAGTTTCTTGTTCCGTTCTTCCTTGTGAACATCGGGATGCAGCTCGAACTTGCAGTTTTCCGGGATATGTCCGTCGTCGTACTGGCGATCGTTATCACCATTGCCGCGGTCATAACTAAGTTCGTCGGCTGCGGTCTGGGTGCGTGGGGGATGACCCGCCGCGAAATGGCACAGGTCGGCGTCGGAATGATCCCGCGTGGCGAGGTCGGTATTGTCGTTGCTCAGATCGGCCTCGGGCTTGGAGTCATCGAGGGACATTTCTTCGCCTCGGTACTGTTCATGGCCGTGGCCACGACACTTATTGCACCGCCTCTTATCAAAGCTTTGTATTCCGAGGATAAGGACAAAGACGGTCGTGAGGACGTTATCGTCGAACGGGACATCTCCGAAGATTTCACACGCATCGGTTGAGCGTTTTGGTAAAATTGTTGTCACCCATGACGAAAGTCCCTACAACCGTGAACCGTTGTCCAGCACTCTTGCTCGCACTTCCTTTACTGGTCTTATTTGCTGTCACAGCTCGAGCACAGGTGAATCTCCGCCCGGTCACGGTTATCACTGAGCCCGGGGCCGTGGTGTGGATAGACGGGGTCAGATATGGAACAGCGGACGAAAAAGGCCGGTTACCTATAGCCACCATTCTGCCGGGTATTCGATCGGTTCGCGTTCGTGCCGCCGGTTACGGCGAAGCGAATCAGAGTCTGCCGGCGGCCGCCCGCGGCGATGTCGTGATCAAGCTCACGAAGACCACAGACGAAGCCGAGCTTGCCTTTCAATCGGCTGAGTCGCTGGTCGGGGTCGATCGCGAAAAGGCGATCGGCGAGTACAACCGTGCGATCAAACTGCGACCGAAATACTTCGCTGCATATCTCGCGCTTGCACGCGCTTATTCCGATCGTGGAGAGATCGAGAACGCATATAAGGCTCTCCAGAACGCGAAACGCATTCGACCGGGAGATCCGGAAGCGACAGCAGTCGAAGGTCGTTTATTAAAGGACAGCGGCGAGGAGGAAAAGGCGATCGCAGCTTTCAAGCGTGCAATCACGCTTGGCCGCTCATTCCAGCCCGAAGCTTATACGGGTCTCGGTCTCTTGTATAAGGAACGGGCGGAAAACGCCGGAGGCTCTGCCGATTTCGAGACCGAGCGGGCACACTATGACGAAGCGGCGAAGTACCTTGCAGTCGCCGTCAAACAGCTTGGTTCCGCACCTGACGCGATGGTCGTTTACCAGCTGCTCGGTCTCATCTACGAACGCCAGAAAAAGTTCAAAGAAGCCATCGCGCTTTACGAAAATTTTCTCCGTTTATTTCCCAACACAAGCGAGGCGGGCGCGGTCGAATCATTCATCGTACAGATCAAAAAGCAGATGGCCGAACCTAACTAGGCCACCCCATCCTAACCGGTCAAAATGCCCGAAAACCCTTGATTCTGCACGAAAAGAATTCTTGACACCCTAACAGTTGAACCTATATATTTATTACCAACGGTGTTAATCACCGCCGTTCAGTAATGTCCTCACTTAGGTCTTAGCCCTTTAATCTCTTCAGAAATCCCTCCTGATTGTTCTACACAGCGGGACTTCAAACATACGAATGTCAGCAAAACTAGGGGAAATTCTTGTCCGCGAAAACCTGGTGACGCCTCAACAGCTTCGCGAAGCGCTCGACTACCAACGCACAAGCGGCGGGCGGCTCGGAGCAAATCTCGTAAAGCTAGGGATAATCTCGGATGACGTCATCACCTCGGTTTTGTCGAGGCAGTACGGTGTACCCGCGATCAACATCGACCTATTCCAAATCGACGCCGACGTGGTGAAACTGATCTCGCAGGAGGTCGCGTTGAAATATACCGTGCTTCCGATATCCAAGGTCGGAGCAACGCTGACACTAGCGATGGCGGATCCGACAAACGTCTTCGCGACCGATGATATCAAGTTCATGACCGGGCTTAACGTCGAACCTGTGATCGCTTCGGAAACTTCGATCCAGATGGCGATCGGAAAGTACTACAGCGGTTCGACACAGATCGACATCTTTGAAGCCGCGATGGCGTACGACGCCGACCGGGTCAGCGGCAAGAACGGAAAGAACGGCACCTCAAAGAACGGTTCAAAAGGAATCAAGGGCGACGACAGACTTTCGGACGCAGACCTCGACGTTTCGCTCGCGACCTTCGATTTCCAAACTCACGACGGCGAAGAATTCGAGCTGGTTCAGGACAACGAAGAGATCGATCTTGCGCAACTGGCTCGTGCGAGTGAGGACGCCCCGGTTGTCAGACTCGTGAATGTGTTGATGGTCGATTCGCTGCGACGCGGAGCTTCCGACATCCACGTCGAGCCGTACGAAAAAGATTTCCGTATCCGGTTCCGTATCGACGGTGTGCTGTACGACGTAATGCATCCGCCGATGAAGCTTCGTGATCCCTTGATCTCGCGATTGAAGATCATGGCGAAGCTCGACATCTCGGAAAAGAGATTGCCGCAGGACGGCCGCATCAAGATCAAGGTCAGGATCGATGACCGTTCACGCGAGCTGGATTTTCGTGTTTCGACGCTGCCTACGCTTTTCGGCGAAAAGGTCGTGCTTCGTCTTCTGGACAAAGACAAGCTGATGCTCGATATGACGAAGCTCGGTTTCGAGCCGGAGAGTCTCGAAAAGTTTCAGCGCGCTATCGCGAATCCGTACGGGATGGTGCTTGTTACTGGGCCTACGGGTTCTGGTAAGACGAATACTCTTTACTCCGCCCTGCAGGCTTTAAATACCAACGAGACGAACATCATGACGGCTGAAGATCCGGTCGAGTTCAATCTCGAGGGGATCAATCAGGTCCAGATGAAGGAGCAGATCGGTTTGAACTTCGCCGCCGCGCTTCGATCATTCCTCCGACAGGACCCGA
The DNA here is from genome assembly GCA_036375155.1 of Pyrinomonadaceae bacterium. GTDB lineage: Bacteria > Acidobacteriota > Blastocatellia > Pyrinomonadales > Pyrinomonadaceae > OLB17. The sequence continues at coordinate 145 of DASUSJ010000060.1, read as the reverse complement.
ACATTATTCTCGTCGGTGAGATCCGTGACTTCGAAACGGCGGAGATCGCGATAAAAGCGGCGTTGACCGGCCACCTCGTGCTCTCGACCCTACACACCAACGATGCTCCGTCCACAATCTCGCGTCTCGTGAATATGGGTATCGA
>DASUSJ010000059.1:0-4322 GCA_036375155.1 Pyrinomonadaceae bacterium | reverse complement strand
CTTTTTACGCTTCCCCAGCGATGAATCGCTGGGCTATTAACACGGCGTCCGCTTCGCGGACGCCCGTTGGATGATCACGTCGGCGACAATTACGTGTTGTTGAAATTCACGTCTTAATGAAAACCAGCCTTATCACGATCGCATACATCGCCGCGAGTGCGTTGTTTATCCTTAGCCTCGGTGGACTTTCCAAGCAGGAGACGGCACGCCGCGGGAACTGGTACGGCATTGTCGGGATGCTGATCGCGTTGGCCGCGACAGTTGCGGCGATGCGGCAAGGTAATTATGCCTTGCTTGCCGGCGCCCTGGTGCCGGGAATGGTCGTCGGGGCGGTGGTTGCGTCGCGCGTGCAGATGACCTCGATGCCGCAGCTCGTCGCGGCTTTGCACAGCTTTGTCGGATTGGCGGCCGTGCTTGTCGGTTTTGCGACCTATCTGGGTCCACACGCTCCCATGACAGCGGCCGAGCAGAATATCCATCTCGTCGAGATATTCATCGGAGTGTGTATCGGTGCGGTAACGTTCACCGGTTCTGTTATCGCATTCGCAAAACTGCAAGGGACTATTTCCGGCAAACCGCTACTGCTTCCCGGTCGCCATCTGATCAACATCATCATGCTGTTGATCACCATCGGCCTGGGGGCCGCGTTCTTCATGTCGCCCGATGCCGAAACTGGGCAGTGGCCGCTGCTCGCCGCGACCATCGTCACTTTTATCCTTGGGGCTCATTTCGTAATGGCGATCGGTGGTGCAGATATGCCGGTCGTCGTCTCAATGCTCAACAGCTATTCCGGATGGGCGGCATCAGCGGCGGGCTTCATGCTCTCGAACGATCTGCTGATCATCACGGGTGCGCTTGTCGGCTCGAGCGGCGCGATCCTCAGCTACATCATGTGCCGCGGGATGAACCGGTCGTTCATCAGCGTCATGCTTGGCGGCTTCGGGACAGAGAGCGGAACCGCGGCTGCGTCTGCCGGCGGCGAACCGAAAGGTGAGGTTCGTTCGATCGATGCCGAGAACGCGGCCTCGATGCTCCAGCAGTCGAAGAAAGTCATTATCGTCCCCGGCTATGGGCTCGCAGTTGCCCAGGCACAGCATTCACTCGCCGAGGTTGTAAAGATCCTCAAAGAAGGTGGAACCGAAGTTAAGTTCGCGATCCACCCGGTAGCTGGCCGGTTGCCGGGACATATGAACGTACTGCTGGCTGAAGCGAATATTCCCTACGACATCGTATTCGAGATGGAGGAGATCAACGACGAATTCCCGGGCACCGATGTATCGTGGGTGATCGGCGCGAATGACATCGTCAACCCCTCAGCCCTCGACGATCCCGCCTCCCCGATCGCCGGCATGCCGGTCCTCCACGTCTGGGAAGCTCGCGACACCATCGTCATGAAACGCTCGATGGCCTCTGGATATGCCGGTGTCGACAATCCGCTTTTCTACAAGGAAAACACGTTGATGCTGTTTGGCGATGCGAAGAAAGTGGTGGATGAGATTTTGACGGCGATGCGAGCATCGTAGGCGGTTGGCAACCGGCCGGTTGTCGGTTGGTGGCTGCGTTTGGCAAGTCGCTCTTAGCGTGCGGAGCACGCGTACATAACTTTAGCTACAGATAGAGCGAAGCGGAACCTGTAGTACGGAAACGCTCGGTCTCGCTCGGCTTTCTTTCTACACGCTACGCTTCGCTTCGCGTGTAGCTAAAGTTATGTACGGGTGCTCCGCACGCTAAGATTGTCGATATCTCGCTATTGCGGGTTCGATTTAGCCCTAGTCCGACGCGGCATCGCCCATATCGATCAACGCCAGCCGCTCAACCACATTTCCCTTCTCGATGTGCTCTTCGATGATCTCCGGCACGTCTCCGGGTTGGACCTGGCCATACCAAATGCCTTCGGGATAGACCAGCACGGCGACCCCGATCGAGCAGAATCCCACCGAGCCGCATTCCGTAAGGACGACCTCGCCCATCGGATTGCGGCCCTTTGATTCCTTTCCCTGTCGCAACCCTTTTGCTTCGAGAACGCGCTCGAATTCCGCCTTCACCTCGTCCGCACCGACCTGCGAACAGGACTTCCCCGTGCACACGAACACGTGCCGCTTGATCGGCGCTTTCATGACCGGTGCCAACTTCTCAAGCTGTTCCTGGTCGGTGATTATCTTCGGTTTCGCCATCCAAAAAAGGCCCTTGCCGCTAGCATCACGCCGACCGTCGGCCATTCCTTCTCCGGCTAGAGGTGAGCTGCGTTTCTGCCTGTTTTTATTTTGCCACGAACACACGGCGGCTTGCATCGAAGAAGCTGACGTTTGTGCTAGAATCTCGTTTCGACTCAGCAGTCGAAACGCCCTTAATGGCAGGAATTATCGTTCATATCGAGGTCGGAACCGAGAAATCGACCGAGGTCTTTTCGCAGGAAAGACTAACCATCGGCTCCGACGAGACCTGTGATCTTCAGATCCAGACGAAGGCGGTCCCGGTCGCCGGTCCGTGGTTTGAGCTGGAGGACACTGAGGGTGTGTTCCGGCTGATCAGATTTGCTCCTGACATCACACTGACGATCAATGACCAGCCGATCCGCCGCTATATGGCGGTTGGTGACGGAGACGTGCTGAAGATCGAAGGCACCGACATATCCTTCTCGTTCTTCGCACCGTCAAACAAGCCGTCGCTCATTCGTACCAAACGCGATCTGCCCCACGTCGCCCAGTTTATCGAATCAGCCGCACTGGATGCCGCGACCTCGCCGAAACGTGACGATGCGAAGGCGTTCCTTCGCGAATTCTCTCGCGAGCTTATGCGCGAGGTAAGCTGGACGACCAAAGCCATAATGTTTGTGCTGGCGGTCGGCTTTATTACCGGTGTGTTTTACATCGGTTACGCGGTCAACCGGGAGCTCCGCGAGAATCGAGAGCAATCGGAGCGGCAGAACAACATCATTCAAAAACTAGAGCAGCAGCTCGGTATAACTAACGACCAGCTCGGCGATCTCGAGAAAGTAAACTCCGACATCATACGGACCGTTTCGCTTGCACAGAACTTACGTGTGGATTATGGCAGCGGCGTTTGTCTGATCGTCGGTGTCTACGACCTCGTCGACCGAAGCAGTGGAAAGGTCCTGCGCTATCCCGACCCCCAAGCGTTGCAGCCCAATCCATATGAGCCTGCGCCGTCAGAAGAGGAATCGGGCTCCCGCACTCCGGCGGCCGGGCAAGCGGGACTGACGACCGAAGGAAATGGTTCACCGGTTGAGTACGATTTTATCGGCACCGGATTTCACGTCGGCAGCGGCTATATCGTCACGAACAAGCACGTGCTGCAGCCCTGGACAGAAGACGATCTGGTGAAAACCATGATGCGTGATTCCAACGGCCGGGCCCGGGTGAAGCGCCTCGTCATTTACTTTCCGAATCACCCTCAGCCGTTTCCGCTGCGCGTGCGCGAGTTGGGCGGACGAGAGGACGTCGCCGTCGGTACGATCGATCCGGCTTCCATGCCTGCATCTATCCCGACTCTTCCGCTCGAACAAGACTCCGCGGCCGCGACGATCGGGAAAACGGTTGTGACTATGGGTTATCCCAGCGGACCCGACAGACTGCTCGCGATGGTCGATGACGATGAAGCCAAGTCGATCAACTCGCGCTTCGGCAACTCCCGGCAGAACCTGATCAACTTTCTTGCCCAGTCACGCAAGATCGTGCCGCTGACAACTCAGGGTGCGATCACCGACCTCGACGCCAAGCGTATCGTTCACGATGCAAAGACCGCTGAGGGTGTGTCGGGCGCGCCGTTGTTCGGGCAAACGGGAAAGGTGATTGGCGTTAACTTCGGTGTCTTCACCGAGAACACCGCCGCAAATATGGCCGTTCCTGTTCAGTTCGCGTTGGATCTCCTAAGACGCGCGGGTTGGAAATCCGCCGAGGAGATAAAGCAGGCGGCGAATCAGGTTGCCGGCGCCAATACGAACACTACGACGCAGTGACACAGTGATAGTTGACAGTTGACAGTTGCAAACCAGAAAAGGCGTCGAGAAGAAGACGGGATCTGCTGCGAAGCTGGATCCGCTGAGAAACTGGATCCCGAACTGTCAACTCTCAACTATCAACTATCAACTATCAACTAAATGAACAGTCTCGTCTTCTCAAACATGATCCACCGGCCGGCACGAACGGTCGTTAGCGTTCTGGGTATCGCGATCGGCGTGCTGCTGATCGTGTTTACGGTGGGTCTGTCGAACGGCACGATGCGGGAGCGTGGAAAGCGTGAAGGTAATGTGGGGGCCGAGATCATGTTCCGGTCATCAGGCTCGCTGGGTCTGAGCGGGA
>DASUSJ010000058.1:0-20568 GCA_036375155.1 Pyrinomonadaceae bacterium | reverse complement strand
AACTAAAAGGCCGCCGAATCGTCTGAAACACATTGCCTTTAAGCTGATACTGCTATAAAATCCGCCAGATTAATGTCGCGGCTGCTTCCTGACAGGCGGCCGTTCCCAGTAACCCTCTGACCCAGGTACGGGTTCAAAACTAAATCTTAGAGGTAAGTATGAACGTTCCCTCCGTGAGAAAGCTGCTGTGCATGCTTTCGTTCTCGTGTTTTTGTGCTTTGTCCGCACTCACCATCCTCGCCCAGGATAAGGACTGGCGTCCGATCTCGCCCGATGAACTCGCAGCTAAAGCCCCGGTAGTCGAACCAGACGCCGACGCCGAAGCCATATTCTGGGAGGTTAGGATCGACGACAGCTCATCCGATGGCTTCTCGATGCAGCACTATGTCCGTGTCAAAGTTTTCACGGAACGCGGACGCGAAAAGTACAGCAAGTTCGATATACCGTTCACAAAAGGCATCAAGATCCGCGATCTTGCCGCTCGTGTGATCCGCGCAGACGGATCTGTCTCTGAGATTAAGAAGGAAGACGTCTTCGAGCGGGAGATCGTAAAAGCGGGGGGGATCAAGATCAAAGCGAAGTCCTTTGCCGTCCCCAACATCGAACCTGGCGTCATTGTCGAGTACCGGTACCGTGAGGTGATCGGCAACGGCGGCGCAAAGGGGATGAGACTTCCATTCCAGCGCGATGTTCCGGTGCAGAACCTTTCTTACTATTACAAACCCTACAACTCCAAGGAGCCGGTATACCAGGCCTACAATTTTACCGATACGAAATTCGTTAAGGATCAGAAGGGATTTTGGCTTGCATCGCGCAAGAATGTTCCGTCGTTCCGTGAAGAGCCGCGAATGCCGCCCGAGGACATGGTCCGGCCGTGGATGCGGCTGACAGGTGCAAACCTCACGCTTACCGGAATATCGGCCTTCTCAATCAGCTATACGATCAAGGATCCACGCAGCCCGAGCCTGTACTGGGGAGCTGTTGGCGCCGACTATACACCGATCGTAAAGTTCATGACGAAGCCATCCGGGGAGATCAAGAAAGCGGCGTCCGAGATCATGGCCGGAGCGACAACGCCTGACGAAAAGCTGCGTAAGATCTACGAGTTTTGCCAAACCGAGATAAAGAACACATCTTTCGACACGACCATCACCGATGATGATCGGCAAAAGCTCCCAAGAATTGACTCCATGTATGAGGTTCTGAAGAAAAAGTCGGCAAGCTCACAATACGTCGATATGCTTTTCGCCGCACTCGCCAACGCGGCCGGATTCGAAACGCGGCTGGCCGTCACCGGTAACCGGAGCGAAATGTTCTTTCATCCGGATATGACGAACGAGAGTTTGGTTCACCCGGCCGCTATTGCTGTGAAAGTAGGTGAACAGTGGCAGTACTTTAACCCGGGACTTAGCTTCCTGCCTTATGGGATGCTTGTCTGGTATGAAGAGGACACGTGGGCGTTGCTCGTGGGAGAGAAGGACGTGCTTTGGCGTCAGACGCCTCTGAGCTCGCATGAGAGATCCGAAGCTCGGCGGAGCGGCAACTTCCGTCTGCTTGAAGACGGCACGCTCGAGGGTGACGTTAAGGTCGAATACGTAGGTCATCCGGCGATCATCTACCGGATGGAAAACTACGACGACTCCGCCACTAAACGGGAAGAGAACCTCAAGGAAGAGTTAAAGGGACGTTTTAGTACCGCCGATATCTCGGAAGTTAAAATAGAAAACCTTCTTGATCCCGCGAAGCCGCTGATCCACCAATACAAGATCAGGATACCGGCCTACAGTCAAAAGACCGGTAAGCGGTTGTTCCTTCAGCCTGGCTTCTTCGAATATGGTGCGGAGGCACCATTCTCGAGTGCCACCCGGAAATACGACATTTTCTTCCGCTATCCGTGGTCAGAGTCCGACAAGTTGACCTTTCAACTCCCGGCCGGTTTTCAGCTCGACAGTGCGGATTCCCCGTCCCCACTGGTCGACTCGCAGAAGATAGCCTCGCTGAAGATAAATATGGCTTTGGATAAGGGAAAACACGCATTGATCTACGATCGTCATTTCTATTTCGGGGGTGGGAACAACATCCTATTCGCTTCGTCGGCGTACGGCGCTGTGAAAAGCCTTTTTGACGCGTTCCAAAAGGCGGAAACGCACACTGTTACACTGAAGCAGCAGTAAAGGCAGGCACGCAAATCACGCACTTCAAGAAGCGAGAAGTGTGGGATGTTGGGCGTAGTATGGTGGTAACGACTATGTTTTCTCGAATTTTGATCTCTATTCTGATCGGTATGTGGGCCAGTCTTGGCGTTTTCGCGGCCGACCTTCCTCAGTGGCTTGCGCAAGCGGCAGCGCTAAAACCTCCGGCGTATGAAAAGAGCGTCGATGCCGTTGTACTGCGAAATGAGCAGCACTCGACGCTCGATTCCGACGGAAAGCTGTCCACGGTCGAGCGATATGCCGTTCGAATTCTCTCGCGCGAAGGCAGACGCGAGGCAGAGGCGGTCGCATTCTATCTTTCGAAATTCAGCAGCGTCCGCGACATGGAAGCCTGGCTCATTTCACCTGCGGGGACGGTCACGAGGTACGGCAAGAAAGAAACCATCGATCGCATCTCCGATACGGACGATATTTACGACGAGGGCCGCATCAAGATCATTAACGCTTCATCGGATGCAGACGCCGGCTACGTCTTCGGATACACAGTGACGACCGACGACCGTCCGCTGTTTTTCCAGGATAAGTTTGCGTTTCAGTACAACCTGCCGACGCTGGCGTCGAGGTATAGCATCACGCTGCCTCCGGGCTGGACGGCAAGCGGGTTGACGTTCAATTACGCCGACGTCAAGCCGAATGTCACGGGCACGACTTATACCTGGGAGCTTCGAGACCTCCCGCCGATCCCCCGCGAACCCATGAGTCCGTCATTCGTAAATCTAGCGCCGAGATTAGCGATCAATTATGCCCCACCAACGACTGAGCAGGGTGTAAATCGCGTGTTCGCGAACTGGCTCGAGGTTTCGAAGTGGGCAACGCCGATGCACAACTCCCAGGTGATCGTCGATGATGCGGTCGCCGCCAAAACTCAGGAATTGACGGCGGGGGCGAAAACCGAACTCGAGGTCATACAGGCCATAGGAACCTACATTCAGAATCTCCAGTACATATCCATCGACATCGGTGTTGGCTATGGCAACGGTATGAAGCCCAGAGCCTCAAACCTGGTTCTCAGCCGTGGCTACGGGGACTGCAAGGACAAAGCGAATCTGATGCGGGCGATGCTGCGGGCGAAGAATATCGATGCGTATCCGGTCATCATCTATTCGGGTGACCCGGACTACGTTAGAAAAGAATGGGCATCGCCGAGTCAGTTCAACCACTGCATTATCGCGATCCGCGTCTCCCCGGCAACCGTCGGACCCACCGTGATCGATCATGCGGTTCTTGGTCGGCTTCTGATCTTCGATGCGACGGATTCGTTTACACCGGTCGGAGATCTGCCCGATCAACTGCAGGGGAGCTTGGCACTGATAGTCTCGGGCGACAAAGGGGACCTTGTAAGGATGCCGGTGACGCCGTCAGACTTCAACGCGTGGAGTCGTGAGACCGAGATCGATCTTGCGCAAGATGGCACGATAACCGGTGTCATCCGCGAGCGTGTTACCGGCCAGGAATCGAGATCGGCGCGAACGATGCTTCGATCCCTGTCGAACGGCGACTATAACAAGGCGATCGAAAGATGGTTATCGCGGGGAGCGACGGCGGCGAAACTTACGAAGTTAACGCCGAAGGATCGGCATATGGAAGCCGCCTTCGACTTGGACGTGGAGTTCACCGCTCCTGCTTATGCCCAGCTGATGCAGGATCGGCTCTTGGTCTTCAAGCCAGCTGTGGCGAGTCGCACGAACTCGATCTACCTGACCGAGAAAGATAGAAAGCACCCGGTCATGCTCGATTCGAATTCGTTTCGCGAGAAAGCAACAATCAAACTGCCGGCCGGTTTCGCCGTTGATGAAGTCCCGGATCCTGTAACGCTGAAGACCGGCTTTGGGGACTATTCGACTAGTTACGAGGTAGAGGACGGCAAGCTGATCTTTACACGTTCGTTGACGATGAATCGGACAACCGTCGCGGTCGAACGCTACAAGGAAGTCCGGGACTTTTTCACCAGCATGCTCAACGCCGAACAGGCGCCGGTTGTTTTGATAAAGAAATAGTATTTCCGGAGCAGATCTAGTGCTACCAGGCTGTCCCAAGGGCAGCCTTTTTTAATTTGTCGCCCCGTAATGACTCTAATCCAGTCAAACGCAAAATTCTGCTGACTTCAAAAACGTTCCGCCCCTTTGGAAGGCCTAACTGCACCCGTCAGTGTTTCAAAAAAGCCGCCTTTCGAGAATGCGTTACCTTCCATTCGTGTGCTTAATGAGCTTGAGCAACGCCTTTTCTTCCGGTTCGTAATCTATCTCTACCCGGTGGATGCGACGTGAGGTTCTCGGTCGAAATTCATCCAACGTGATGCCGGATTCGTACGCGCTCAATACCGCCGGATGAATGTATGAACTGCGGCAGACTGTCGGTGTGTTCCCGAGTTGCTCGGCGACCGTCTTGACGGCCCGAACCACATTCTTTTTGACCTGACGCTCGTCCTCGGCCTTGCCGAGTTCAGCGAGTGCAATGGCCGCGAGAAGCGTTCCGCCCCACGTGCGAAAATCCTTGGACGAAAAATCCGGGGCCGTCGCATCTTTTATGTAACGGTTTATATCGCCTGGTTTGATTGGCCGGGCCTTTCCGGCTTCGTCCACGTAGTGAAAAAGCTTCCGTGCGCCGCCGAGCTGTTTCAGCTCCTTCATCACGGTGGCGAGCTCCTCGTCGACGAGTACCTTCCGGTGCTTGATATGACTCTTGCCGACAAAGTCGAACACGAGCTGCCCGCCACGCTTTATCTCGAGATGCTTGTTCTGGAGTGTGGTGATGCCGTAGGTACGATAGTGTCGCGCGCTCTTTTCAGTACCGACGCGGATGTAGAGCGAATTGATAAGACGCATCATCACGGCGAGTACCTTTTCGCGAGGGAAACCGTTGAGCGAGATATGCTCGTTGGTGACCGCTCGCAGCCTGGGTAGATACTCGCCAAACCGGACGATCTTCTCGAACTTCTTCCTCTGCTGTTTTTCGGAAAACTTCGTGTGGTAGAGGTACTGGATGCGACCGGTCGTGTCCATCCCCACTGCCTGGATCGCGCTGCTTGCGGCTGGCGAGATACGTACGTGACGCCATGCGGGCGGAATAACGAGGAGCCTGATCCGTTCGAGCGTCGCCTCGTCCGTAACCCGCCGGTCTGACGGATCCGTGTAGAAGAATCCGCGTGACCTCGACCCGCGACGTCTCAGCCACTTCGCCCGGCGGCCTTTTTCGATCGTTTGTCGAGCCCGCGTCGGGTCGAATTTGATTCTTACTGTTGCCATCCCCTGATCGAGTGAACACTTGTTTTACCAGTATAACGAATGGCCCTGCGACGCTCTGAAAAACTTTTGAGCTCAGTCGTAAGTCTAATTATTTCTCAATTTGACCCGGCAAGATAATTGATTGACGCAGCATAAAAAAGCAACGTGTTTCACGTATGAAACGTCTAATTCCTGTTTGAGAGGAAGAAGAAAATGTTGATGGAAATGAACGAAAAAAGAGCGGTACAGAGCAAGAAGGATATGATCCTGTCGCTGTTCGGCGCGGGAATCACTGAGATCGAGGCTATCTCCGCGATCTCGGGTGCGAAGCCGAGCTATGTCGGCTCGGTGCTGCAGCGGGAAGGTTTGATCGATAACTATTTTGACCTTTACACATCGACCGCACATCCGATGAACATCTACTCGAAGCACTTCACCGGGAAGCTCGGGTTCAAGGACGTCGAATCGGCAGAGCGTAGCGTGGAAGTCCTGGAAAGCGCGTACCGGTATTTTGACAACCTGCAGGATCGGGCCGGCCAGCATCATACGCTCGAGATGGGCCTCACTATGCTTGATCGTGCTCGATGGACCGGTAAACTCGACGAGGCGGAAGTATATCGCCGGTGGCTGGTAGGGAAACTTAGCCGTCCTCTAGTCGAGAATGCAAGGCCCGTGGCCATGGATGTCGAAGCTTTTGATGAGAATGTGGAAGAGCCAGTGGAGGAGTTCAGGGAAGCGGCGTAGAAAATCCGGATGGAAAATGGCCTCCCCTTTGCGTGCCGCGTTTTCAACCTGCTTGGCGGCTAAGCCGCCGAAAGATCATAGCGTGAAACGTCGGGAATATTCGAAATACCATTTCCGCACTGAAAGTGTGGCAGATACATGGCTTCCGACCCTCAGCGGGCGGAGCCGATCTCTCGCACCGTACCAGAAGCTTCGCATCCGGCTATAAACTTTTGGCAGCTTCGCCGCCGAGAATTCTGGTTTTGGACTCTGAAGCCAGTGCCCAATGGCAATTTAAAGAAAAGGCTGTCGGAGATCTCCGACAGCCTTTTTTTATTCCGTCGCGAACTGAGCCTACTGCATTACCGGCCTGCCCTCGACGTCGAGATGCGTGATCTGGTATCCGAGGTCCTTCAAGCCCGGTTCGATAACCTTACGATCACCGACCACCACGATCGCCATTTTCGACGGATCGAGGTACTTCTTCGCGACACGCTCCACATCCTGGACCGTTACCGCGTTTACCTTCGCGATGTAATCGTTAAAGTACGTATCAGGCAGACCGTAGACAACCAGATTCGAAAGCTGGTTCGAGATCTGACCGACGGTTTCGAACCCCGACGGATAACGCCTGATGATGCTCTGCTTGTTGTAATCAAGCTCCTGCTGCGTAACCGGCCGGCCGCCACGGATATCATTCAGCTCTTTCATGATCTCAGCGATAGCTTCTTTGGTGACCGCGGTCTGAATGTCTCCACCGGCCTCAAAGGGACCGGCTCCGCGTCTGAACGTGAAGCTGCTGCGAGCACCGTAGGTATAACCCTTGTCCTCGCGAAGGTTCATGTTTATGCGCGAAGTGAACTGGCCGCCCAGGATGGAGTTCATCACCATGATCGGATAGTAGTCCGGACTCATGCGATCGACACCGATCTGTCCGACACTCACAACCGACTGGGCCGAGTTTGGACGGTCGACCAGAAAAATGCCAACCTTTTCAAACGGCTTCGGCATACCCAGGTCTCGCGCCGAAACATCGCCTGTCTTCCAGCCTGCAAAAGCCTTCTCGAGCTTGTTCTTCAACGCGGCCTTGTCGAAGCTACCCACCACAATTAGCGTTGCGTTGTTCGGCCGGTAGGTAGAGCCGTAGAAAGCAACCAGATCGTCACGTGTGATCGCGTTTATAGATGCCTCGCTGTTGCTGCGTCCGTAAGCATGATCACCGTAAAGCACCTTGTTGTACACGATGTTGGATATCGCGTTCGGGTTCGAACGCTGCTGGCGAAGACCTACAAGTAGCCGTCGACGCAGTTGCTCGACCTCGGTCGCCGGGAACACCGGATTCTGTACGACGTCGGCATAGATCTCGATAGCCTTGTCCAGGTTCTTTGTCAGAGTTTGCATCGAGACGCCGGTTGAGTCCCACCCGGTGCTTGTACCGATACCTTGAATGCCGATCGACTGCAGTTGATTCGCAATGTCGGCTGCCGACCGGGTCGTCGTACCGTCATCCAGCAGCTGCGAAGTCATGCTCGATACACCGATCTTGTTGTCGGGCTCGTTTGCGGAACCCGTGCCGAACACCATGTTCATCGAGATGATCGGCAACTCGTGATGTTCCACCATCCAAACATTCATTCCGTTGGAGAGCTTTGTCTTCTCGATTGGCGGAAGCGAGAACTTCGGATCCGGACCGGGCTTCGGAAGCTTAGCCGTCTGTTCGGCGATCGTTGTGTCGTTCTTCTTGACCGCCGACTTTGCCGTTGTGGTTCGATCAGCTTCGCGCTCGACGCGTGCAATGTCGCGTGCGCTCGGCATATAGCTCATCACCAGACGATTCGGCGTCAGGTAAGTCGTCGCTACCCGCTGTACGTCAGCAGGGGTGACTGTGCGATAACGGTCAAGATCCGCCTGGAACCAATTTGTCTTTCCAAGGTAGCCGGCAAAATTCGTAAGCTGTGAAGCTTTTCCGAGCACCGTCTGTAGACCGTAGACGCTCTGCGATTCAATACTGTTCAAAGCGCGGGTCATTTCTTCCGCGGTCGGCGGCTGGGTCTTGAGACGAGCAATCTCCGCATCGATCTCTTTTTCGATGTCGTCGAGTGACTTGCCCGGACGTGCGGTTGCCTGGATCTGGAAAAGTCCGGCGATCTCGTTCGTTCCGCTGAACGCTCCAACCTGCTGCGCAAGCTCCTTGCCGTAGATCAGATTGCTTTGCAGGCGAGAGGTTCGTCCGTTTGAAAGAATGAAGCTGAGGAAGTCGAGAGCAGGTTCATCCGCCGAAAAAGAACGGGTGCCGTGCCAGACGAAGTACCTGCGGCCAAGCGGGACATTGTCTTCGACAGTTGTCCTAATTTCTTTATCCAGTTTCGGCTGCGCCGGATTCGGGCGGTCGATCTTTTCTCCAGCCGCGATCGGGCCGAAATACTTTTCGATCCATGTCCGCGCCTGCGGTTCCTGGAAATCACCCGAGAGTACGAGGATCGCATTGTTCGGGACGTAATACTGGCGGAAGAACGACTTAACATCGTCCATCGATGCTGCCTGGAGATCTTCGAGCGACCCAATGACCGACCAATTGTAGGGATGGCCCTTGGGATACATGATCTGACCGATCTTCTCAAACGCGGTTCCGTACGGCTGGTTGTCGACGCGCTGCCGGCGCTCGTTCTTCACGACGTCGCGCTGGTTGTCGAGTTTCTCCTGCGTCATTGCTTCGAGCAGGCCGCCGAGGCGGTCCGCCTCGAGCATCAGGGCAAGCTCAAGGAAGTTCGACGGGACCGTCTCGTAATACCAGGTCCGGTCAGTATTGGTCGTGCCGTTAAGGTTTGCACCGGCCTCCTGAAGCGGGGTAAAGAAATCAGCGTTGTAGTTCTTCGACCCCTGAAACATCATGTGTTCAAAAAGGTGGGCAAAACCAGTTCGGCCGGCAGCCTCATTCTTTGACCCGACGTGATACCAGACGCCAACGGTTACGATAGGCGTCGACTTGTCTTCGTGGAGAATGACCCTGAGGCCGTTCTTGAGCTTATATTCTTTGACATTGATCGGCGGCAATTTATCGCCGTTCTTTTGTGCCAAGGTCGGGGCGGTGAGGACCAAGAGTCCGACCATCAGACAGGCGAAAATCTCCTTGATTCGCATAGCAACTCCTTACTGTGATTTAAATAGACGGGTTTTGAATCCGCCCAACGATGCTGATGAGGGATAGGCTTACAGCCGTCCTACAAAAGACAAATTAAGGGCTTTTGATTCAAAAAGTTCTTACGCGGATGCCCGACCTCAGGTTTCACGCTTAGCAAGCGCAACGAGGCGCTTCCGATCGGAGACCACAACGCCGCCCGGCTTTTCGATCGTGATGGCGTACATCTTCGTGTTCCTGGGCTGCAGTTTCGCGTCGATCGGAACGATGATCTCGCCCTCCGAGTTGACATTAAAGGTACCGCCGTCTATCGGGGTCTTATCGCTCTGCGTCTCGTCGAATATCCAAAGCTGGTAGGTTTCTTTGGTCGGATCGTTCACCGGCAGGCCTTTCAAACGCATGTACCCCGCCTGCTTTGTATCGCTCCAGACGATATCGCCTTCGGGAGTAACGTCCTTCACGTTGCCGGCCGCCCAGGCGCCGCGGGCGATATCGGGCGACGTTTCGATCAGCCGCTGTCGCATCTGTTCCGGAGTGAGTTGCGCCTCGGGGCTCGGCGTTGGGCGGACCTGAGCGACATCCGTTGTCCGGGTCGTGTAGTAGAGATTAAACGCCAACGCCAAACATGCAGCGGCAGCGAACGCCCACCCGAGCCAGCCGAAAAGAGATCCTCCGACCGGCTCATCGGCGACCGCAGGCGCGGCGGGCGAGGTCGACCGGCGTGGTTCGAAATGTTTTTCGGCGTCCGCCGCGATCCGGTCTCGCAGCGCCACCGGCATTTCCTCTCCTTTGTCTACACTCGCCATCATGATCGCAGCGGCCGTCAGCTCAAACGATAACGATTCGTCCTGGGCACCTGCTCGTCGTTGCAGGTCAGCGAGCCGGTTCTCTTCGTTTGCATCCAGCCCGTAAACTGCCTTCTTGCAAAGGAGGTCGAGCATGATCTCTTTCATTTCGTCGCTCATGCAGGCACCTCCCCTAAACTTTTTACACGTCCGAGTCCGAGAAGTTCCCTCGCCTGGAGAATGCCGCGACGAGCGTGCGTCTTAACGGTCCCGAGCGGCATCCCGGTCGCGTCTGCGATCTCCTGATGAGACAGGCCATGCACGATCGATAATTGCAGCACCTGTTGTTGTTCGGGCCGCAACGTTTGCAGGGCCTTCGCGGCTTCCGCGGCCTCTACTGAAGTTTGCAAACTGACATCGAACCTGTTCGAGGGCTCGTTCACGACGTCCTCGAGTGAATCGGGAGCAAGCCGTCGCTTCGCATATCGAATGCGATCGATGATCCGGCGGCGTGCGATCATCGCGATGAACGTGGTTTCGGAGGCCTGTGACGCATCGAACCGCTCGGCATTCTTCCAAATATCGACAAAGATCTCTTGTACTACATCTTCGGCATCGTCCGAGTTCCTGAGCATGCTTCGGGCCAACGACCATACGAGGCCGCCGTATCTATTCAGGCAGTCCTGGACCGCGTTCGCGTCCCCTTCGGCAATTCGATGTAGGATAGCTTGAGTCACAGGTTAAGATTTCTCTTGATTCTCCTCTAAGCTACCTTACCTACTGAAAAAAGAACAACGTCCATAAACCCGATCGACCGACTCGTTCCTTTTATTCGCCTGAAGAAAGTAACCGGATTCAGCGCGGGAAAATGCGACCGGCGCCGTTTTGCACGACAGGCTTGCCCCGAAAACGTAACGACAACCCGCACGACAGACTTTCCACCCTGTCGCCCAAAGATAACGGACAGACCGGAAAGTCTGTCCTACAGCGTGGTCGAGCAAATCACGCTCTCTTACCTAAATCGGGTTAGCCGCGAAGCCAGAAAGATAAGCAGCATCGTAAAAGTCGTTGCGGCGGAGACGAGGCAGAACTGACAGAACGCACCGATGACATAAGCTTGTAAGTAGAGCAGCCATACCGTGAAGAGTGACATCAGCACAACCTGAATTCCGAAAACGGTCCATAGGACACGGTTTCCGTAAGCTGCCAGAATTGCAAGAGAGAAAGCTATGAAATACGCGACCGCTCCCATGGCTGCCAGCGGAACGCCTTCCATTACCTCTGCGTATGAGCTGGTCAGAACAGTCTCACAGCCTGAGATAAGGCTGCACGGGACCGGCTCAGCCGTAAAGTGTTTGACCGTCAGGTATACCGAGTCGGCCACTCCGACAAGCGCGACGAAAGACGCCGCGAGCGGCAACTTTCTTATCGATCCCGTTTCATTCTCGATGGCCTCGATCTCATTCATCGTGCGGGTGCGACATTGGTTGTCGGGTTGGATGCATTTGAAGCCGGCGGTGCAGTCTGAGCGCCCTGGGCTGCCGGCGCTTTCTGCAACTCGGCGTCAATGATCCGGCGCAACCCGGCCACATTCATCTCGGGATACGGTACCGGCTGGTTATTGATATACACGGACGGAGTCGACGACACGTTCAGTGCCCGGCCACGTGCGAAATCCTTGTCTACCCGGTCCTTTGCGCCCATGCCGAGCATATCGTTCTGCCAGCGCTCAACATCCAGACCGATCTTTTGGGCATATTCGGTCCAAAGTTGTTTGTGATTAGCGCTCGGCGACGCCCACGTCTGCTGATTCATGAACAACTGGTCCTGCATCGCCCAGAACTTTCCCTGTATCCCTGCGGCTTCGGCGGCCACGGCCGCGTCATAGGCCTTGTCGTGAATTTGCAGCGGGAAATTGCGGAACACGAATTTGATCCTGCTGCCGTAGATGGACTGGATCTCTTTCAACACCGGATGCACCGCGGCACATGAACCACATTGAAAATCGGCGAATTCCTCGAGCGTCACTGACGCCGTCGGCGAGCCCAGCATGTTCGGCGGGGTCGCACCGGCCGGAGCGTTCGTTGGGACAGTGTTGCGGGCGGCGTTCGAAGCCGTCCGGTTGGCGGAATTTTCATTTCCAGCAGCGGGCGGCTTTGACGAACTATAAAGCCACCAGCCGCCCACGACGACACCGACCAGTACTAGAACGATGATCGCGATAGGTATACCGCTACTGTTGTTATTCTTCTTTGGGTCTTTCATTTTCTGGTTTGATGATTACTTTACCGCCCGGAGCCGGCTCTTCCCGATTGGCAGTTCGTCAGAAGACTTCAGCGCCTCGGTAACGCGGTGATAGATCCCTTCGGCGTCGAGTCCGAATTGCGCGAGCAGTATCTTCGGGTCGCCGTGGGTGACAATTTCATCCGCGACACCCATTCGCACGACCTTTACCTTGTCCTGCAAACCTTTCGCTTCAAGCAGCTCGAGTACCGCCGAACCGAACCCCCCGGCGAGATAAGCTTCCTCGACAGTGACGATGAGATCGAACGCGGCAGCCAGGCCCGTGATCATCTCCTCGTCGAGCGGTTTGACGAACCGGGCATTGACGACGGTTGCATCGATGCCGCTGGAGTGCAGGCGTTCTGCGGCGTCGAGCGACGGCGTAACCATCGAACCGTACGCAATGATCGCCACATCCTCGCCCTCGCGAAGAGTTTCGGCCTTTCCGATCTCGATAGGTTTCGGCTTCGAGGAAATATCCGCACCGACACCGCTGCCCCGCGGGTATCGCACCCCCGCAGGCCCGTTGTGTTCGATCGCGGTCAGCATCATGTCACGGAGCTCGGCCTCATCTTTCGGGGCCATCAGGATGATATTCGGATAGCCGCGCAGATATGCGATGTCGAGCAGGCCGTGATGCGTCGGTCCGTCGGCTCCGACAATTCCCGCCCGGTCCATCGCAAATGTCACGTCGAGATCCTGCAGACAAACGTCGTGAATCACCTGGTCGAAGCCTCGCTGCAGGAACGTGGAGTAGATCGCGGCCACGGGTTTTAAACCTTCGCAGGCCATTCCGGCGCAAAAAGTGATCGCATGCTGCTCGGCGATGCCGACATCGAATGCACGCTCGGGAAACTTCTCGAGCACTTTATCGATTCCGGTGCCGTCCGGCATCGCTGCTGTCAATGCGACGATCCTCTTGTCGTCCGCCATTAGCTCGCACATCGTTTCGCCGAACACAGCCGTGTACATAGGCGGGGCCGCCTTTGTGGATTTGTGCGGCAGCCCGGTTTTCGGATCGAAGGGACCGGTCGCGTGGTAGGCGTAATAATTCTTTTCCGGGTTCGGAAAGCCTTTGCCTTTCGTCGTCAGGGCGTGGACTATAACGGGGCCGTCATCGACCTTCTTTGCTTCCTCCAGCGCACGGACCATAGCAGGAACGTTGTGTCCGTCAACGTACCCGATGTACTTAAAGCCAAGCTCATTGACAAGGGCGCCCGGCAGCACCGCAGCCGCGATGGCGTCCTTGACGGATTTTGCAGCATGACGCAAGTGGCGACCTATACCGGGCACGCTCTCGAGCGCGTCGCCGATCTCTTCTTTTAGATGTTGATAACTCTGCGCTTCCTTGATCCGGTTTAAATACCCGCTTAATGAGCCGACCGCCGGTGCGATCGACATTCCATTGTCGTTGAGGATAACGATGAGCCGCGACTTGAGATGGCCAGCCTGATTGATCGCCTCCATCGCCATACCGCCGGCGAGCGACGAATCACCGATCAACGCGCACACGTGAAAATCTTCATTCTTTTTGTCGCGGGCGACAGCCATTCCCAAAGCAGCTGACAACGAGGTCGAGGCGTGACCTGCGCCGAAGGTGTCGTACTCCGATTCGTCTCGACGAAGGAAGCCGCTAAGCCCGCCCAACTGCTTTATCGTGTGTAGCTGGTCCCGCCGTCCCGTTAGTATCTTGTGCGCGTAGGCCTGATGCCCGACGTCCCACACAAGCCGGTCACGGGGCGTGTCGAAAACGTAATGCATCGCAACCGCGAGCTCGACCGCACCGAGACTTGCCCCGGTATGCCCGCCAACCCGCGAGCATGTATCGATAATGAAATGGCGAACCTCATCGGCCACCTCCTGCAGATCCTCTACGCGGAGTTGGCGAAGATCGGCGGGTGAATTGATCTCGGATAAAAATCTCATACTTGTACAGCAGCGTATGCCGCTACCGGTAAGAACGCGACAAGTTGCAAAGCTTGTCTTACGAAAGCCGCATTTTACCAACCTCGGGCCGCAAATGCTAAATTCACCACCAGTAAATTCTGGGACATTCAGGTGCGCTGTTCTTCTTCGCAGTTTCGTCTTCCCGGCTTTTCCTTGCTGGCATCCATCACCGTCTTTCTTTGCGTGTTTGCGGCTTTGCGGGACTGAGCTCGTTGCTCGAAACCTTGCTAGGGACCTGGAATCGACACCATCACGGTTAGGTTCCCGCAAAGCCGCAAAGACGCAATGAAACCCGGGCGAAGAAGAAGTACTTGGGCCCGAACAATGGCTGGACGAGTGCCGGCACAGGTAATGTTTACAATTCTTTACAGCCTTCCCCCAAAAAGCCTCGGCCAAAGCCGTCAGCCAAGCGTCCAAATACACGAAAGCGAAAGCTGGATGAACAAAATTTCAAGAGGTACCACATGTCATTAAAAAGTAAATTCTCTTCCGTAATAACACTTGCATTCGCCGTCGTCGCCCTTGCCGGATTCACCGCGGCCCAAGATGCTCCGAAAACGCAGGACGACAGCCAGAAACTGGAAAGATTCGAACGAAAGGGTGAGCGCCATCGCGGTATGCGCGGCGGTAATTTCGGCCGTCACGGCGGGATGCGCGGTGGGATGTTCGGCCTTCGCGGTATCGAATTGACCGATGCACAGAAAGAGCAGATCCGGCAGATCCACGAAGCCAACAAGCCGAGCGAAGCTCAGATGGCTGAAATGAAGGCGATCCGCGATGCCCGTAAAGCCGGCGGCGAGATCACCGATGCGCAGAAAGAGCAGATGAGGGCTTACCGCGAACAGATGAGGGCAAAGCACGAGTCAGTTCGTGCACAGGTCCTCGCGATACTGACACCGGAACAGCGTACACAGCTCGAAGCCCGCAAGGCCGAAAGGGAAGCGCGTCGCAACGAGATGCGTCAGAAGCGTCAGGAGCTTCGCCAGAAGCGCCAGGCGACGAAGCCGACCGATAACAACTAGATCGATTTTTATTCTTTGCTTTTTTCACTCGAGCGTGGGAGCGATCCCACGCTTTTTATTGCTCGGGGTGCTGGAAGCTGCCCCGGGTTTTTCGTGTGAGAGTCCTGGCTGCACACGGTCGGACGCGAAGGTATAGTCAGGAATCCGTCGGGTTATGGAGTATGTGCTCGACAGACGCGGCGCCGAATGCTAACCTTCCCGAACTTCTGACGGCTGAACGCGGCAGTATGTCTGCAGTTAATAAGGCACCCTCGCGGCATGTCCCATTTGCTGAAGCTTTTCGCTTCTGGTTGAAGCTCGGCTTTATATCCTTCGGCGGCCCGGCCGGGCAGATCGCGATCATGCACCGCGAGTTGGTCGACAAACGCCGTTGGCTCGGAGAAGAGCGTTTTCTTCACGCACTTAATTACTGCATGCTTCTTCCGGGCCCGGAGGCGCACCAGCTCGCTATCTATATCGGCTGGTTGATGCACCGCCTAACGGGTGGGATTGTGGCCGGAGCGTTCTTCATAATTCCCTCGATCTTTGTGTTGCTTGTTCTCTCTTATGTTTACGCCGCGTACGGTCATGTGCCGCTGGTCGTCGGCGTACTAACCGGATTTAAGCCGGTCGTCGTTGCCATCGTCGTAGAAGCCCTGGTGAAGATCGGTGGACGTGCACTCAAACGTGAAGCGCACTATTCCATTGCCGCACTCGCATTTATTTCGATCTATTTTCTCCACGTGCCTTTTCCGCTGATCGTGCTTGGCGCTGGAATCATCGGGCTGGTGGGCACCCGTTTTAGTCCCAGCTTATTTTCCGCGTTGAGCGAAAAAACCGGCGGGGAAACGATTTCTGAACAGCCTTCGCTTGTTATCCTGGACGATGTCGAACTCGATCACACACAGCCGAGCCGAGCACGATTTGCGACGATCCTTATCGTAGGAATCGTTCTCTGGATTTTGCCGTTTGCCGCGTTGATCGCGTGGCGCGGGTTTGACGCGCTGCACGCTCAGGAATACCGGTTCTTCACGATCTCGGCGCTAGTTACGTTCGGAGGAGCGTACGCGGTACTTGCTTACGTAACACAGGCCGTGACCGCCGCGCCGTACAGTTGGATCACTCCGTCACAAGCCGTCGACGGTCTCGCGCTGGCCGAAACAACGCCCGGACCCCTGATAATGGTTCTACAGTTTATCGGTTTCATGGCTGGGTGGAACAACCCGCCTTTAGGAATGAGCCCACTGGCAAGCGGCGTTATCGGCGCTCTTGTCGCGACCTATACTACGTTCCTGCCGTCGTTCATTTTTATCTTCCTCGGCGGGCCCTATATCGAGAAGCTGCGCGGTAACCCGCTGCTGACCGGCGCACTTTCCGGCGTGACGGCCGCCGTTGTCGGCGTCATCCTGAACCTCGCCCTCGTCTTTGGAGCGGCGGTAATTTTCGAGAATGGCGCGATGAATTGGTTCGCTGTTGTCATGACAGTTCTCTCCTTCATTGCGCTTTTTCGTTTGAAGATCGATGTGTTGTGGGTTGTGCTCGGGGGCGGGGTGATAGGGTTGTTGAAGGTCTGGCTGGTTTCTGGCATGTGAAAGTAGATCAGCGCTCTCCAGCCGTTATCAGGTTCGACAGGCGGGAAAGCCTATTTTAGTTAGCCCTCCAGCCTATTCCCAGCGTCGTCTCACCTGACCGGTCTCGGATAAACCACCGGGCTCTTGTTGCCCGCTTTATCAACCGCCCGAACCCCGAAGAAATAATTGTCCTTCGACCGCGACTTCATCAAGAAGTTAGTTACGTTCCCGGCAAATATCGAATCGGTCCACTCCGGGGAAGTTGTTTCGCGCCAAACGATCTCGTATCCCGCGAGGTCTACGTCCGTGTTCGGGTCCCATTTTAATTCCGTGTCGTTCGTCAGACGCGATGTGACGATCGCGACGTTCTTGGGCTTCGCCGGGGCGTTGGCGAGCGAGGCGAGCGCGATCAGGTTAACCCGAGTCACATTCGCCGTGTATTCGAAGTCTACGAACTCCGGCGTGTCGCCGTAGAAAACTCCGTTCTCGGTCCGCACGTTTTGATGCTGGTGAGTGTAATCCTCATCGACCTCGGTGATGCGTGCTGCTGCAAAGCCGCGTTCCAGAAATGGGATGTGGTCGCCGCCGCGAAGATACCGGTCTCGGCGATAGATCATCCACACCCTGAAGTTTTTCAGATAGCGGTCTGACTGTTCCTTCACGTAACGCGCGAGTTGGCGCGACGCAGAATCGTTCTCGCCACCGACGCTGCGACGTGTAGCAGCCTGCTGCTCGGTTTCGCTGGAGGGTACACCTTCCGAAAACACGCGGACGCGATTCCGGTTCGGTGAATCCTTCTGCGTTGTAACACCGCCGACGATATCGTTCGTGAACATTGCCTCAATGTCCATCTTTTTCTCCACCGCCTGCTGTGCGAAATATGCGGCCCCGAGCAAGCCTTGCTCTTCACCCGGCACGGTCATGAATATTATCGTTGCATCGAACTTTCGCTTCGACATGACCCGTGCAAGTTCGATCACGGCTGCTGTTCCGGACGCGTCGTCATTAGCGCCCGGCGCGTCACATTTTGCATCGATGGGCGAGCTACACATCGAATCGTAATGACCCGAGACGATATAAATTCTTTCGGGACTCGTTGTCCCGCGGAGTGTCGCGATCACGTTCGTAAGGGTCGTCGGCTCCGGAATCCTGTTGGCTTTAGGCTGGAGAAACGATTGCTTCTCGACAAGAAGGCAATTCCCGCACTCCGCGCTAATGCGTTGAAACTCGGAGAATATCCAGTCGCGCGCGGCGCCGATACCACGCGTCGGATTGTCCTGCTCGCTCAACGTGTTTCGCGTGCCGAACGATACGAGCTTACGAATATAAGCTTCGATGTTCCGCGCCGAAACTTCTTTTATCATCCGAGACACTTCAGGGTCCGGTCTTGTCCGCGGGGCCTGCCCAACGCTTGTGAGAAATAGGGTCGCGGTGAACGATAGAAACAGGAGAAATCGCATTTTGGTCATGGTTCTGGTTTTATTGGCTTACGTTTCGTTTCGTGTGCCTTAGTGTGGGTTGGTGGTTCCAGTTTTCTGTCAAAGTTGAAACCACGACAACTCACACGAAGCACACGAACGAAGCGAACCCGCAAGATCATCAATAAAAGACGACGCACCCGAAAAAATTCTTTATTTCCGCCGAATTTAGCTATATATTTACGGCTAAATTGACAGCATTCGCAAATCGTTTGTCCGCTTTCGCACACGTTTCTCGTCTTTTGTAGTGAACGGCGGTTTTGGATATTCACAAATTCTTCAGAGAGATATCAGAACTTTCTAAAGAACCTGCGTACCGCCGTTCGATAATCTTTCCGTTAGACTCGGGCGCACTCTGCTCGAGACCATTTTGGAGGCAAGTCTATGAAAGCAATAATTCTAATTCTCATCTTAGTTTCCCTGTCGTACGCGCAGCACGGCCACGGCTCGCAC
The DNA here is from genome assembly GCA_036375155.1 of Pyrinomonadaceae bacterium. Classification (GTDB taxonomy): domain Bacteria; phylum Acidobacteriota; class Blastocatellia; order Pyrinomonadales; family Pyrinomonadaceae; genus OLB17. The sequence goes on along the minus strand of DASUSJ010000058.1, from coordinate 1,751 downwards.
GCTCCGGAGAAACGTGTCGTCTTGCTCGAGGAAGGCCTCGGAAAGGTCGACCATCCGATCTCTACGAAGAACCCCGAGGCGCAGAAGTTTTTTAATCAAGGGCTGGCGTATCTCTACGCATTCAACCACGACGAAGGCGTCGCGTCCTTCAAACGGGCGGCCGAGCTAGATCCCGATTCCGCGATGGCCTACTGGGGTGCGTCCCTCGGCCTCGGGGCGAATTACAACGATCCGGGAAATACGGATCGCTTTGCTCAAGCTTACGTTTACCTGCAAAAAGCCCTCGAGCACGCTCCTAAGGCGACTGACGCTGAACGTGCGTACATCAACGCGCTCGCAAAACGTTACTCGAAGGACCCGAACGCCGATAAAGCGAAGCTCGCGAACGACTATAAGACCGCGATGGCCGAAGTTGTGAAGCAGTATCCGGATGATCTCGACGCCGCGACCCTGTATGCGGAGAGCATGATGAATCTTCGTCCCTGGCAGCTTTGGTCGCTTGACGGAAAGCCGGCGGAGGGGACACTGGAGATCCTGGCGGTTCTCGAGAGTGTTTTGAAGCGCAACCCGAACCACACGGGCGCAAATCACTATTACATTCACGCGATCGAGGCGAGCCCGAATCCCGAACGCGGGTCGGCTGCAGCGATGCGACTTGGCGGTCTTGCACCGAACGCCGGACACCTCGTCCACATGCCGTCGCATATCTACCTGCGAACCGGTGATTGGGCGGAGGCGGTCAAGAGCAACGATCTTGCGATAATCGCTGACCGCAACTACATCACAAAGAGCGGTGCGAGTGGCATCTACCCGCTGATGTATTACAACCACAACATCCACATGCTCGCTTCGTCACACGCCGCACACGGCAACTACGCCGGTGCCCTCAAGGCGTCGAGCGAACTTGCGGCGAATGTGGGCCCGAATGTCGCCGCGATGCCGATGCTCGAGATGTTCATGCCGTATCCGATCGTCACACTCATTCGCTTCCATAAGTGGGATGAGGTGATGAAGTATCCGAAACCGGATGCGAAGATGTTGATAACGACCGGACACTGGCATGTCGCCCGCGGCATCGCCCTCGCCGATATGGGTAAACCTGCCGAGGCGGAAAAGGAACTTGCGGCCCTTCGCGAGACGATGAAGAAGATTCCGGCCGAAGCAACCCTGTTCACGACGCCCGTGAGCGTAGCACTTAAGGTCGGTGAAGAGATGGTCGCGGGTGAGATCGCTCAGGCACGCGGCGACCGAAAAGGTGCGATAACTTTGCTGAGGGCTGCGGCTGCATCGGAAGCAAAGGTGAACTACGCGGAACCGCCTGACTGGGATCTTCCGGTCCGAGAATGGCTCGGAAGAGCTCTCTTGCGCGACGCGCAGTACGCCGAAGCGGAAAAGACCTATCGCGAAGAGATCAAGCGAAATCCCCGTAATGGCCGGGCGCTGTTCGGACTTGCTGAGGCGTTGGACAAGCAGGGCAAATCGACTTCAGCCGAGTTAGTTCGAAGGGAATTTGCAGACGCGTGGGCAAACGCCGATACAAAGCTCACTGCAGAACAGCTGTTCGGAAAGTCCGCTCCGACCGCCGTATCGCCGCGCTCGAAGGTCAAGCTGAAGACCGGGATCACGATGAGCTATGTCGAATCCGGTCCGATCGATGGTCCGGCACTGATCCTCGTCCACGGGTTTACGGATTCCTCGTTCTCGTATAGCCGCATCCTTCCGCTCATCGACAAGCGATTTCGTATCTTCGC
>DASUSJ010000057.1:0-16581 GCA_036375155.1 Pyrinomonadaceae bacterium | reverse complement strand
TGATATTTAGGTTTTCCCGTTACCGTTCAGGATCGAGGGATTCATTTCGAGGAAACATGAGCGGCAGTAGACCGGGCGGCCCTGTGACGGGTAGAAGGGAACCGTCGTTGTTTCTCCGCACTTGGCGCAGTTAACTGCCACTTCAATACGTTGTCTTATTCCGGATGCTTGCGCCGCAGCGATCGCCGCGAGTCGTTCATTCTTGGCCTGCTTGCATTCTTTGCACCGCTTGGGTGGATTCTGTAGTTTCTTATCGCGGAAAAAGGCTTGTTCGCCTACTGTCCAAACGAAGTTCGTACCACAGTCTATGCAGAGAATTGATTTGTCTTCAAATTCGGCAACATCGGCAGGTGCCGTTGGGATAGCTTCCGTCTCTGTCAATTCATTTTCGGACATGCGGAACCCTCCTTGTAGTGCTTTCGATTCGTAGGTGAGTCTCCCCACTTTCCTCGCGAAATATGTCGTTTGTGGGGAACGTCGACGCCGGTCGCGATCACGAATCCTAAATTCGATTAACCGAAAACTTTATAGTAAATTCAACGATAGAATTTCACTCTGAAGTCTGACGCCGTTATTGATCAGGTGCGTTTTGACCTTATTACTATCAGTTGGCACTGTCAACCTGACGTGTCCTGAATTATATATCATTCACATCGGATTTATAAAGAAATTATGAAGGTTCTCGTGATCGGTTCCGGCGGGCGTGAGCACGCTATTTGCCAAGCATTTTCGCGTAGTCCGCTGGTATCTCGCCTTTATTGCGCACCCGGGAATGCGGGAATCGCCGCTATCGCCGAATGTGTCCCGATCAAGGCGGAAGATGTCGCCTCGCTAGTGCAGTATGCGGTCGACCGGGAGATCGACCTGACGTTCGTCGGAGGCGAAGGTCCACTCGCACGCGGCGTGGTCGATGAGTTCGAGGGTCGCGGACTAAAGATCGTAGGGGCGTCGAAGGCGGCCGCGCGTCTCGAATCGAGCAAGGCGTTCGCGAAGGATTTTATGTCGCGTCACGCTGTACCGACCGCGAGGTATTTCACCGCCGACTCTCCCGCTGAGGCGATCGAGACACTTGGGTCTGGACACTTCGGCGATGCACTCGCGCCGGTCGTTGTGAAAGCGGACGGGCTTGCGGCGGGGAAAGGGGTCGTTGTAGCACGGAACCGAGATGAAGCGATCAGCGCATGCGGTGAACTAGCGGAGATGGTCGGCATCGACGCGGCCGAGAGAATCGTACTCGAAGAATTCCTCGATGGCAGGGAAGTTTCCTTGCTCATGTTTGCCGACGGGCACGACTTCGCATTGATGCCACCCGTTCGCGATCACAAGCGCATCGGCGAGGGCGATACTGGTCCTAATACGGGTGGTATGGGAACGATCACGGATGCCGGGCTTCTCACGCCCGCGCAGACCCAGACTGTCATCAAGGACATCATCGAACCGACGCTTGCCGGGTGCATAGAAGAGGGTTTTCCTTTTCGCGGGATCCTCTTTCTCGGTCTGATGATGATCGGTGAGAGCGGTAGTCCGCTCGTGCGCAAAGACGCCGAGCAGGAAACATACATCACCGCTACGCCGAAGGTTCTCGAATACAACGTGCGTTTTGGTGATCCTGAAACACAGTCGATACTTGTGCGCCTCGAGAGTGATCTCGCAGCTATCTGTACTGCGATGCTGGAGGGCAAGCTTGCCGCTACACCGATCAAATGGCATGACGGCAACTCCGCTTGCGTTGTGCTTGCTGCGGAGGGTTATCCACAAAGACCGCGCACCGGTGATGTTATACAGGGACTTGAGGAAGCAGCAAAGATGGATGACGTTACTATCTTCCACGCCGGCACCACTCTCGAAGCGGACGAACGCGGAAGGATGACGGACGAAAAAGTCTCGAGTGTGGACTCTGGTCGCGCGCACGATTCGTCAGCCATCAGGTCTCACGGCTCATCTTTCCTGACGGCCGGCGGACGTGTGCTTGGTGTCACGGCAACCGGCGATACCCTGGACCGGGCCCTCAAAACAGCTTATTCCGCCGTCGAAAAGATCTCCTGGCCCGGAATGCAGTACCGCCGCGATATAGGGAAATAAGTCTCCTACACCGGGTACCCGCTTGATATAATAGCTACCGACCCGGCAGTTCCCGGGAAACTTCTATACTCTCCTTTTCATCCTTTGGGATGTCCAATATCTGCTTTTTAAGGGGGAAAACGAATGAAATTCAAGATCTTAACACTGTTCGCGATGGCAATGCTTTTGTGTGTCGCGGCTGATACGTATGGCCAGGGACGAGGCCGCGGTGGCGGTGGCGGGGGCCGTGGAGCCCAGGGTGGAGGACCACCGTCAGGGGTAGGTGTCGATCGCGGACTTGGCAATGCATCTGCACGTTCTGGCGGTAGATCGGATGACGGTCTAGGTACTGCTGCGACCCGTTCGAACGGACGATCCACAGCGGGGCTCGATCGAGCTCGACTTGCCCGCAACAACGCAAACCGCATGAGCGACACGGATCTCAACCGGTATCGAGGGTTGTCGAAGAAGTTAGGCACCACACCGGAAGAGATGCGTGCGAGATACGAGGCGGCCCTTATTCAGAATCCCGATCTTAACTACGGGAATTTTGTCGCTGCTCATGTCATCGCCGATAATCTCAGCGGCCGTTTTCCGAATGTCACTTCTGCGAATATTCTTGCTGGGCTTGCGAACGGAGACAGCATCGGGGAGACGCTTCGCGACCTCCGGCTGACCAAAGAGCAGGCAAAAATCGCGCAGCGTGACGCAGAGGACAAGATCAAGGCGGCAAAACGCCGCAATAGATAGCCCGATCACAAAGACGGGCAGTGATCTTCGCAAGACGGTTTGGTAAAAGGAGCGCCGGAGGATTCCGACGCTCCTTTTTGCTATAGTCGGCTTTCAATCTACGAGTTTTTACCCCGGAGCCTTGTCAGCAAGACTGATATGCCCAACGCATACGCGCTGCCGATGTAGATCCAGAGTGGTGCGAACAGGTAGACCAACGATTCTTCCGGCGCCCTGGGATAGGCCCACAGCGAGAACGTCAGTATCAGCACTGCGATCACAAGATCTATGTGGAATATTCCTTTGATCGAGGAATATTTCTCGAGCAGTGAGGTCACAACAAAGAAACAAAGATACGGTGAGGTGATCCAGGCGAACAGGAGCAGCCCGTCAGAACTGAGCCCGCCATTCCATTCCGGCAGAGCTATTGCCCAGGGTACGGACGCGGCTATCAGCGACACGGCGAACTTGAGTGACCTGATCGTGTGATTATCCAGGCGCATTTTTGACATAAAGCAGAAGGACTTGCGGAACGAAGTCCACTACTAATAAAGCCGTACTCCGAACGCTTTTCCGATCTATCGTATTACCCCTCGAGCGCGGAACGCTCCGAACAATCTCGCCAAGCTGAACGCCACAGCAGCGAGGACAACCAACACTGCAATGATCAGGTCAACGGAGATCACCAACCCGAGCCCGGGAAACAGGACATTCGTCGATCCGTTCACGATCCTGACAACAATAACGCCCGCGGCCAGCAGTCCCAGCAGCACGCCTATCACCAGGAAGAACAAGTATCCAAAACGCATGGGTAACTGTAACTTTGTTACGGGGCCCGTGATAAGGGGGGGGAATACCAGACCTCTGTTTGTTATCCAGCCTTCGTCATCCTGTTCGTAAAGGTCGTGAACATAGTCTGCCCCCGACCGGCGGGAATATGCTCGATCTCGTCACCCGGTCCTATTTCGCCGGTCCGGACGACTGACAGATAAAATCCACTTCGACCGCTTTTCGCGAAACGGCGAATTACGTCAGTTCGGCCAAATCTTATTCCGAGTTTAAAGCACGGGTACCGCGGGGTGGTGACAGCAAACTCTACCGTGCCGATCAGTAATCGATCACCGGAGCGAACCTCGTTCTCGAGCAGACCCTCGGTGGTCAGGTTCTCGCCGAACGCGCCCCACGGAAGGTCGACCGCCCGCAACTCAGCCCGCCAGTATTCATAATGTTCGGATGGGTACAAGTAAACAGCTTTTCGCTCCCCGCCGTGGACTCGCAGGTCAGCCTGCCGGTCGCCAGCTAGATTAAGCCTCCCGACCTGCACCGTGCCTTCGAGGGCGTTCTTGAAAATACCGGTCGAGATCCGGCGTCCATCATAATCCACTAGTCTCGGTTGCCCGACATTCACGGAAATCAGCTTCATAAATATCGATCTTAGGGTCGAAACCCGCATCTTGCTGGCTCCAGATTTCTTCACGAGCCGCGTGTCTTATCCGGCGGTCCCGACTTTGAATACTTGAAAGCTGAAGGGCAAAGATCGGTGATGGTACAGACCTCGCATTTAGGAAATCTAGCTACGCACGTGCGTCGGCCATGCAGGGTGATCGCGCTCGACCACATTATCCAATCCTTTTTTGGGACAATCTCCATCATATCCTTCTCGATCTTGTCGGCGAGCGTGTGCTTCGTAAAGCCGAGGCGCTCAGACACGCGGATATGATGCGTGTCAATGACGATGCCTTCGGCCTTTCCCATCGCAAAACTCAAGATCACGTTCGCTGTCTTTCTGCCGATGCCAGGAAGTGAGACGAGGTCCTCCATCGTCTCCGGAACCTTGCCGCCGAAGTTATCGATCAGCATTTGTGAGACGTCCTTTAGGGCTTTAGCTTTCTGTCGAAAGAACCCGGAATCCTTGATATCCATCTCGAGTTCCGCTTGTTCGGCGTTTACGTAGTCGGCCGGTCCGCGATATTTCCTGAACAGCGCTGGCGTGAGTTTGTTGATCGTCGTGTCGCGGTTTTGGGCAGCTAGTCGCGATGCAACAAGTAACTCGAATGGGGTCGAATAATCGAGTTCAACAATGGGTTTCGGATAGAGTTTCTTGAGCCGCTTGATGATCTCAGCCGCTCGGGCTGTGGCATCCGGAATCATCCGGGCATTATAGGGGCGGTGTCGTTAAGTTTCAATACGGAGGGTAGTACCAATCAATAGGTGGCGAGTGTTTGACGATAGCTCTCGAAGTTTCGGGCCATTTCCTCGATGGAGTCGCCACCGAACTTCTCGCGCATCGAATTCGCGATTACGATCGCGAGCATCGATTCACCGATTACGCCGGCCGCCGGGACAACGGTAACATCGGAACGTTCGTACGCCGCGGCGCTAGGCTGCTTAGTTTCAACGTCAACGGAGCGGAGAGGTTTCTTAAGTGTCGAGATCGGTTTCAGATAACCGCGAACCCGGACCTCTTCTCCATTCGTGATACCGCCCTCCAGACCTCCCGCACGATTGGTAGTGCGAACAAAGGTTGAAGGATGAGGTGCGGATGAAAGGGTAGGGGTCGCGGGTCCCCGGTCTCTCTCCGCGCGACCTTCGTTCATTGGTGCACCTTTATCATTCATCCTTCCGCCTTCATCCTTCCGAAATATCTCATCATGCACCTCAGAGCCTGACTTACCTGCATTCGCCACAGCCGAGCCGATCTCGACGGCTTTCACTGCGTGGATCGACATGAACGCCTGTGCAATTCGGCCGTCGAGTTTTTCGCTCCATGAGTACGCTGAGCCGAGTCCGGTGATCGTCCCTTTTGCGACGACTTCGAAAATTCCGCCGAGTGTGTCGCCGTCATCTTTGGCTTTATCGATCAAGGCCATCATACGAGTCTCGACCTCGGCGTCGGCGCAGTTGAGCGGGGAGTCGGGCGGAACCGAAGCGATCTCGTCCCAGGTCTTCTCGAGTGGCAATTCGGGAACGCTGCCGAGCTTTATGACATGACTTCTGATCTGGACACCGAATACGGAAAGAAGCTGTTTTGCGATCGCACCCGCCGCTACGCGTGCGGTTGTCTCTCGTGCAGACGCTCGTTCAAGAACATTCCTGAGATCGCGGACGCCGAACTTTTGGCCGCCGGCCAGATCTGCATGACCCGGTCGTGGACGCGTGACCACCCTTGGATTCTTTGGTTCAGTATCGAGCACATCGGCGGACATAACATCCTCCCAATGCACAAAGTCACGATTCTCGATCATTAGCGCGACGGGTGAACCAAGAGTCTTTCCGTGACGGATGCCTGACAGTACCTGAATCTCGTCCTTCTCGATCTTCATCCGTCCGCCGCGGCCGTAACCTTGTTGACGTCGCCAGAGCTCGTGATTTATCTGGGCGATATCGACCGATAACCCGGCAGGCAGTCCCTCCACAATTGCGACCAGCGCCTTGCCGTGTGACTCACCTGCGGTTGTAAATTTGAAGAACATCAGTTGCTAGCCGCATACCTTCGAAAGACTATCAATCCGATACTTCCGATAATCAACAGAGCCCCAAAAAGAGTCTGGGGTGGCAGACGTTCGCCGAGAAAAATTGCTCCGATCAACACCGCGATAAGCGGCGTGACGAGCGAGATCATCATCGCTCTGGTCGATTCGATTCTACTTAAAAGCCAATAGTAAAGCCAAAATGCCGCGATCGTCCCGAGTACGCTCAGATACAGAACGCACAGGACAGCCGACCATGTCCAACTTTGCGCGAACGGATCTCCTTCGGCAACGACCGCGTAGATCAGTATGGCCGGCAGTCCGCAGATCATCTGGGCACAGACCAGGCTTGCCGGGTGGAGCGAACTGCCCCGCGCTTTTATAAGGATGGAAGCTTGTGCAGCGGCGTACGCTCCCGCAACGATCGCAACGCAGCCGGCAAATGCCATTACGCTCTCGATCCTGAGCTGCTCGATGAAAATGACGGCGACCCCGACGATGCCGGCTATCACCGCAAAGATCTTCACCCCAGTGATCCTCTCGGCCGGCAAAAAGATCCACGCGAGGACGAGGCCGAATACGGTGATCATCGCCTGAAGGACAGCCGCAAGGCCCGAGGTAATGTACTGCTCACCCCAGAAAACCGCGCTGTAGTTCAAGGAGAATTGGAGAAAACCTGTGAGCGCGATCAGCTTCCATTCAGCCGCCGACCGGGGCCATGGCATTTGGCGGACCCATATGATCGGAAGAAGAATCGCAACAGATAGCAGAAATCGTGCGGACGCGAACGTGATGGGTGGCAGGTCGGTGAGACCGACCTTTATAAAGATCCACGTCGTGCCCCAGATCAGACAGAGAATTAGCCAAACGAGAATCTTCATCCCGGATTTGTTTTGAGTGCTGCCCTTAGCTCGCCTTAACAACCCCTACAGAACCCGAACGCAGCTCGTAATAATAAAAGTGGCGTTAAGCTGGGACTCAAACCCGGCTCAACTCCGCTCGTAGAAGCTGAGACATGTCTCACCCTGCTTCAGCAGCCTCCAGCGCCGGAGGTTGCCCGTCGCGTCCGGTAACAGATTCTTGGAATGATGTTCGGCGACCAGGATTCCGCCCTCGCGAAGCAGCGGTGAATTCTCGGCACCGAAGTCGAACAAGACGAGGGCGTAATTCGTGTCGTACGGGGGATCATAAAACACGATATCCCATCCCACCTCGTGTTCGCGTCCGGTGAAGTTTTCAGCGGGAAGTGCGACAACCTCGGTCTTCGATTCGTCGATCCCGAGATTATCGAGATTCTCCTCAATGAGGGCGCACGCCTTTCGGGATTTATCAACGAAGGTTACGAACTCGGCTCCCCTCGAAAGAGCCTCGATCCCAATCGCGCCGGTCCCGGCGCAAAGATCAAGGACGCGAGTATCTTCACCGATATGGGGTGCCAGAATATTAAATAGAGTTTCGCGAAGCCGATCGGAGGTGGGACGAGTCCTGGCATCGGACGGACTTTTCAAAACGCGACCGCGGAATTCCCCTGCAATAATGCGCATAGAAGTTCTAAGCACCGGCTTCAGCCGCCCGCCTGAAGGTGGGACTCAAAACTCAGCACTCCGTTCTAGATTCTCTCATAAATGGAGAGAATGGTTTCGCCCTGGTCAACGGTGCGCCAGCGCTTTAGTTGGTTCAGTTGATCGGGGAAGGAAGCAGGCGGTCCATGTTCGAAGAGCAGGAGTCCTCCGGTCTTGAGTGCGCAGCCGCAGGCGAGTTGGTCCAGTATCACTCGCCTTTCCTCGCTTTCCGGAATGTTGAAATAAACAATATCCCAACAGCGTTTTCGCCGGCCCGCACGTATCAGGAAGGGAAGGATCTCCATCTCAACAACCTCTCCATGGCCATCCTTTATTCCCAACTCTGTCAGGTTGCGACGCAGGAAACTGCACGTCCGGCCGGATCGCTCGACAAAGGTAGCGAGCATTGCCCCACGGGAGATCGCCTCAATGCCGATCGTTCCACAGCCGGCCCCGAGGTCGAGGATACGGCCCGCCTTTACACGCCGGGAAATGATCTTAAAGGCAACTTCGCGAAGCTTTCGCTTTGTGTGAACGGCGTGTGGCGAAACCGTGTTTACGAGCGTTCGGCCACGTAGCTTTCCATCGGTGATCTGGGCATCCGACGTGATCTTTACCTCATTTTCCCGAGGATCACGCCTATCGGGGCGGGTGCGGCTTCTCCCAGCCGCTTTTTGTTCGTATCGGCCGGGGCCAGTTCGATTACTGTCCTTACGGTTAAAACCACCTCGCGAATCCTTTCGCCAGGAGTCGCCAGTTCTAGCTGTCCGGTCCTGGGATTTTCCGTCACGCGACCGTTCGGAGCTGCGGATCGGCTTCCGGTTTTGGCCACCGCCGAGCGTGTTCCCATCGCGGAACGAAGACGCGCTTCGCCCGCGGTCGAGATACGACTTACGTCCGGAGGAGTTGGATCGGGGAGGACGGCGGTTTTCCATCTCAGCTATCTTAATTGGCCAACGGTGCGATCGGCAGGCCGCGCAATCGTGTCCTATGAAGTAGAGTTTGGCTCGGAAAATCTGTTGTCGATACGAAAGTTCAGGGTAAAACGTCCAGGTAAATATAACCAAGTCAATAGGAAAAAGCCAGAAAAAAGAGATCTTAGCCGATGTTTGCCAGACGGAATCTGGGGTTGGCTTTCACCTGATTGATAACCTCTTGTGTCTCTTTCGTATGGCGTTTCGGTCCGAGGTAAGCCTCTGCCGCGCGGCGAGCTTCGTCTAGGATCTCGATATCGCGGACGATGTTAGCGATCTTGAAAGACTGGATACCCGATTGCCGTGTCCCGAGGATCTCACCCTGCCCGCGGAGCTCGAGATCCTTTTCGGCGATCCGAAATCCGTCGCTCGTTTCTTCCATGATCCCGAGACGCTCCTTCGCGACCGCGGTCTTTTTGTCGCCGGTCAAAAGCACGCAGAAGCTCTGCTCGGCCCCACGTCCTACACGCCCGCGCAGCTGGTGAAGCTGCGAAAGGCCAAAGCGTTCTGCGTGTTCAATGACCATCAGTGATGCGTTAGGAACATCGACGCCGACTTCAATGACGGTCGTCGAAACCAGGATATTCATCTCACCCGTGACGAACTGTCGCATCACTTCGTCTTTCTCGGCCGTTTTCATTTTGCCGTGTAGAAGTCCGACGCTGAATTGGGGGAAGATCTCGTCCCGGATCTCTTCGTACATTTTCGTTGCGGCTTTCAGATCTACTTTCTCCGACTCTTCGATAAGCGGGTAGACGATGTAAACCTGGCGGCCTAACTTTATCTCCCGAGCCATTCCGCGGTACACGCCGTCGCGCTGATCTTCCCCGACGACGACGGTCCTGATCGGCGTTCGGCCGGGAGGGAGTTCGTCGATGACGGAGATATCGAGATCCCCGTACACGGTCATCGCAAGCGAGCGGGGAATTGGCGTCGCGGTCATCACAAGGATATCGGGATTGTATCCGAGGGCCCGCAGAGACGAGCGCTGGAGCACGCCGAAGCGATGCTGCTCGTCGATCACGGCCAAACCGAGTTTCTCGAATTTCACCGCATCCTGAATGATCGCGTGTGTGCCCACAACGATGTGTGTTTCACCAGATGCGATCGCCTCCTGTGCCTTCCGTTTTTCCGCCGCACGCATGCTTCCTTTCAGAAGGCCAACCGCGTAGGGGGTGTCCTCGAATATTCGTACTGCATTCCGCGCATGCTGCTCTGCGAGTATTTCGGTCGGCGCCATGAGCGCCGCCTGGTATCCGTTCTCGATAGCCGCGAACATCGCCATGAACGCAACGATCGTCTTTCCGCTTCCGACGTCTCCCTGGATCAGACGGTTCATCGGCGCGTCCGACGTCATGTCTTTGAGTATTTGCCCGATCACACGCTCCTGGGCCCCCGTCAGCTCGAAGGGCGCGATTCGTTTCATCCGACCGACCATTTCCGGCGTCATCTCGATCAGGGTTCCTTTCGGTTCTTTTTGTCTTTCACCACGGATCAGTTGCAGTGTAAATACAAGCCAGAAGAACTCTTCGAATATCAATCGACGGTGTGCGCGGCTGCGAAATCCCTCATAGTCCACGATCGTCGAATCCTCAGGCGGAAAATGTATCTCACCAAGCGCCTTAGCACGAGGGATGAGTTTGTGTTCTTCGAGAAGCTTGTCGGGTAGATTTTCCGCAACGGACGAGGCGTCGAGCTTCTGGATAACGGCGAACATGATCTCCCGAAGACGTTTGGTCATGAACGGCCCCAGTTTTCGATAGACGGGAACGCGACGGGCAGTGTGGATCATCGCAAATTCCGGATCGGTCGTCTCGTCGGATTCTTCTATCTCCGAGCTGGGGGGGATATCGACCAATTCCGTAGCCGTGAACAAGCTTCCCTCGGGGGGCGGTAATACTTCAAGCTCGTCGGGCTTCTTTATATTCAGTGCGAACGTGTTTCGGCGGGAATCCCATTCCCAACGACCGTAGGCCACGAAACGTGTCCCGCGATCGAAACGTTGTTTGTAGTAGCTGATTATGTGCTGCGCTTGCCGACCCGACACAAACCACCAGATGACGACTGGCTTCTTTGTGCGCTCGGCATCGCTCGCAGAGATCTCGAATATATAAAGCGGCGGCGCTTTCGGACTCCGATTTTTTCCGACTTGAAATCCGCCGGACACACGCGTGTAAAGCTCGACCGATGCCTCGAGCCCGTCGTAGAGTTGATCGATGGGTAGGAGATTTGACCTGTCCTCATAACGCATCGGGAAGTAGTTCAAGAGATCCTCAACCGTGGCTTCGGTCAGGTCGCTCTTGGCCGCTTCCCCGGCGACGGCGATCGCGAGTTTTCGCGCCATGGCGGCCGAGAGCTTTGAGATCCCGTATGTGTGGAAATCGATGATCGGGGTGGTGAGAGTCAGCTTCATCGGAGAATCACGTTTCAAGGCTAAACGGAGTGAAGTCCGTATCACGGTCGTAGTAGTCCTCATGTTCCGCTTTCTTGAGGAAACCTACGATCGCATAAGTGAAAGGTGTGGCGAACACTTCCCACATCACTTTGATCAGATAATTTCCGATCATAACGCTGACGACCTGTTCGTTCGACCACGTGCCCAGAAAGGCGATCGGATAGAAAATGATACTGTCGATCGCCTCGCCGGCAAAGGTCGAGCCTATCGTTCTCATCCAAAGAAACTTTCCCTCGGTCAGGACTTTCAGTTTCGCGAGAACGACCGAGTTGATGAATTCACCTGCCCAGAACGCAACCAGAGACGCGAGCGTGATCCGAGCCGTCTGGCCGAAGATGAAATTGACGGCGTTCTGGTGTTCGGCCGACATTGTCGGAGCCGGCGGAAGTGCAGTAACCGCGAATGACATGAACGAGGCAAAGACGAGGGCGCCGAAGCCGGCCCAGACCGCTCGTCGTGAACGGGCGAAGCCGTACACCTCGGTCATTATGTCGTTGAACAGATAGCTGATCGGAAAGAAAAGTACGCCGGCGCCGTAGATGTATTCGCCGTAAAAAGGCAGGTCGATCGACGAGACCTTGTGAACGCCTATCAAGTTCGCGCACAGCAGTACCGCGACGAACGCAGCCATTAGCAGGTCGAAGTATTTGTAGCGCCGGGGCGAATTCATCAGGCGGATTGTAGCACGCGCCTGAGCCAGCGGATCAGGTGTGGAAACCAAACAAAAAATCGGAAGCAGCCGCCGGGCTACTTCCGTAGTTAAAGGAGAAAACTATGAGACGTGAGCTGAGGCGCTAAGCCAATTCCGAAACGTGTTTCGTCAATCGCGACTTGTAGCGCGCAGCCGTATTCTTGTGAATCAAGCCCTTGTTCACTGCCTTATCGATGAGCGACACGGTCGGTATCAAAAGCTCATCACTCTGTTTCTTGTCGGTCGCTGAAAGCGCGGAACGAAGCTTCTTGATCTGCGTCCGTAGCTTGCTGCGGTTGCTCCGGTTGATCTCGTTGCGTTTTGTATTCTGTCGAACGCGTTTCTCTGCTGATTTATGATTCGCCATTACTGTTACTTACTTAGCTGCTAAAGCAAAGTTGAAATTATAGTTGGCACATCAGGTCCCGTCAAGCGACTAGTGCTCCGTATTCAGGACAATGGAGTGGACCAGGTCGACGAGCAGGACAAAGATCGGCGGATATAGAAGAAATTCGGGGTTCGACAGCCAGAACATCGATGGTTTCGGAATCGAGCCGAGATCGACGAAATTCCCGATAGCAAGCCCGGCTACGAAACAAACGACAACTCCGAGTACAAGGAAACTGCCGGCAAGAAAGCGGGAATATGGCTTCGGAGTCGAATCCTGAAACTGCATTATCGAATCATGGATCTCGTCGTTGGAATACGCGTATCGCTCCAGCGCCTCCCGGATCCTGCCGATCAGATGGATCAGCCCGACCGTAAAGAGGGTGCCGAGGATTATCACTCCGGGTATGCCGAGCTTCACGAATATCTGCGGCTTAAAGATAGCCACGAGAAGTGTCGAAAAGAACAGCGCGACGGTCGGGAAAATGATTCGCTGAAGGGCCATCGATTCGCGGCGCTCCTCTGCGATCATCCGATCGATGATCTCGTTGTAACGATGCTCGTAGACCATTTGGCGCCAACGCCGGGCGTGGGTATTTGAAGACGAAAATACCGAGTCACCGTTGGTATAGCCGTTATACTGCGCCTGCAGGATCCGCTTATCGTAAGCGGCCCGCTCCTTCGGGTTACTGAGTACCTCATACGCCTCGGCGATGGCCGCGAATGCCCGTGCCGTTTCTTCCGAGCCGTTGTTCTTATCTGGATGCAGTTTGCGCGCTAGACGCCGGTATGCCGATTTTATTTCGGTTCTGGATGCCTTGGGTGAAACTTTCAGTGTTTCGTAGTAATTCACCATCGACGCGCTAATTAGGCGGAGAGCAGGATGTCGACGTGCCCAGATCGGATGTCCGGCACACCGAGATTATACCACATGGATTTTGGTCATTTACAGAGCTACTCAAGCCTGTCTATCTGAAGGCTCACCGGTTCCGCACCCGCCAATTTTAAGGCGTCAACGACCCTCGCGACGCTGCCGTAATTCAAGCTGCGGGGAGCCTTAAGGAAAACCGTCTTTTCGATTCGACCAGCAATTCCGTCTACCGTCTCGGCAAGAACCTGATTCCGGCGGCGTTCCTCAAAAATTACAGAAAGCCTGCGGGTCAGTGCCTCGGGCTGTGCGACGGTTGCGTCCGCGTCATCCTGGTTTAGTTGCAGTGTAGCGTCGGAACGGATCGTTACGACGATCGCATGCGGATGTATTTTGCCGGGCTCTTTCTGGTCCGGCTCGCGCGGGATC
Source organism: Pyrinomonadaceae bacterium (assembly GCA_036375155.1). Taxonomy (GTDB): domain Bacteria; phylum Acidobacteriota; class Blastocatellia; order Pyrinomonadales; family Pyrinomonadaceae; genus OLB17. The sequence goes on along the minus strand of DASUSJ010000057.1, from coordinate 2,955 downwards.
TTGGTTTCAAACGAGCTCGGCTTCATCGGCGTTACGACCATGAAGATTATTAGCAGTACAAGAAGCACGTCGATGAGCGGCGTGACGTTTATCTGAGGTTTGGACATAGCGACCTCCTTTCGCGATCGATTCGATCATTTAGACGCTCCATGCCGAGTAATGTTCCCGCCAGTGTCAGTGACTATCGAAACCCGCTCCGATCGCACTCAGGAGGGCCTTCGCCTTGAGAAGCGATTCGTCATATTCCTTCGCCGGGTCACTGTCGATCACAATCCCGCCGCCAACATTGAAACTGCCTTCGCGATTCTTGATGACCATGGTTCGGATCGCGACGCTGACGTCGACAAGGGTTTCGTCGACGGCTGGCCATTTTTCGGGCAGAAAGCAACCGATCGCCCCCATGGATAAACCACGGCGGTCGGGTTCGATCTCCCCGATAATTTCCATCGTTCTAAGTTTAGGGGCGCCCGTGATGGAACCGCATGGAAATACAGCCTGGATGATCTCGGAGAATTTTGTATCCGGGCGTAGTCGGCCGACGATCGTGGAAACGAGGTGAAGGAGAGTCGGATGTTCTTCGATGTCGCAGAGCTTCTCGACCTTCACACTCCCAAACTCACACACGCGGCCCATATCGTTCCGCAGGAGATCGACAATCATCGTGTTTTCGGCGCGATCCTTTTCACTCGTCGTTAGGTCACGACGAAGCCTCGCATCGACTTCCGGCGTGTTGCCCCGGGGACGCGTGCCCTTTATAGGGGACGCCTCGATATGTCCATTTCTCCGGATACGAAAGAAGCGTTCCGGTGAAGCGGAAATAACCGTGGAAGCTTTCCGGGTGAGGAATGCCGCAAATGGTGCCGGATGATCGCGGCGGAGTCGTTCGAAGATACACTGTGGGGTCGTCCCGTCCGGGAGCTGGAACGTTAACCGCTGCGTGAGATTAGTCTGGTATGTATCGCCTGATCTGATGTATTCGCGGACTCGCTCAACGGCGGCGACGTATTCATCTCGCGTGAAGTTCGATGTGACTTTTGCACCGTGCCCGATCTCACCGGGTGTTTCCTGCCTGCTATGCGAATGGTCGGCGATAAGTTTCGCGACCCTGTCAAACTGCTTTTCATTTCCGATCAGATATGTCTGCCGGCTAGCGTAATCGTGGATTATCAAAACTTCGAAAAGGGAAAGATACACATCAGGTTCGTCGGACGCCGATGGTCTCGCCGGGCCGGAGATGTTCTGGAGTTTTAGCCCAAGATCGTAAGAGAGAGTGAAGATACCGGCCAGGCCCGACGATCGCTTGTCGTCGAGAAACTTAAGCGTGCCGTTCGCATTTGGATCCGAGATCTCAATCGAGTCGGCCGGGCGAACGCCAGCGATGAGAAGGTGCGATCCCAGATGTCCGACGCCGCAGCTGTCCAGAATGCACACGACCTCGGTTTCTGATATGCGCAGCAGTGCTGAGATAAGCTCACCCGACGTCAGTTTGATCTCTCGCACGGCGTCGATTCTATCATGCAGTTGACTGACAACTTTTTGATTTTCGCGTAATATACTGCCAGCCTCGCTCTCCTCGATTAATATGGATCCGAATACAAACGAGAGACTTACCCTGATCCGTGGTCTAGGGTTGATAGCAGCGATTTCCGTCATCATAGGCAATGTGATCGGCACCGGAGTTTTCCTGAAAGCTCGGGTCATGACGTGTAACGTTGGCAGTCCGACGTGGGTGACGATCGCGTGGATCGCTGCGGGTTTTCTGTCGCTCGCCGGAGCGTTGACTTATGCGGAACTGACCGCTATGAAGCCGCAGGCGGCGGGACCATATGTATTTCTCCGTGATTCGTATGGGCGCCTGTCCAGCTTCCTTTTCGGCTGGATGCAGATGTTCATCGCGCGGACCGGATCGCAAGCGAGTGTTGCCGTTGTATTCGCCATCGCGCTCAACGACTATCTGAACGGCGGTCTCAAGCAGACAGTGCTTCAAACGACGATCTTCGGTTTTCCATACGAGATCACTTCGCTGCAGTTGGTCGCGCTCGTCGTCATCGCGATCTTCACCACGCTGAATTGTCTGTCGGTCTCGATGAGCGGTCAGATCGCGGCAGCGCTGACGTTTATCAAGATCGCTCTTGTTCTCTTCGTAGGTTTGGGCGCGTTCCTGTTTGTGACAGGGGGAGGCTTCGAGAACTTTGGGGCAGGTGACACCACGGGCACGTGCGAAGGTGTTTCGAATGCGGTTCGCTATGGGGCTGCGGAGTATACGTTCTTGGCCGGTTTCGGTGCGGCCATGCTCGCTGCTCTCTGGGGCTACGACGGCTGGGACAACCTGTCGTTCGTGGCGGGCGAAGTTAAGGATCCGAACCGGAATATTCCCATCGCGATCATCGGCAGCGTCATTCTCGTCATCCTGATCTACGTTGGTGTGAACGTTTCGTATTTTTATGTGCTTGATCCGACGGAGGTGTCTTCGGTCTCGAAAGATTCGTCGGTCGCGGCCACTGTGGTCGGTAAATTCTTCGGCGGCGACGTTATGAGTTTTGCTACCGGCGTCGCCCTTGCGATCTTTGCGGTCGGACTGATGATGTCATCGCTCGGAACCCTTCATACATCGATCCTGAGTGCGTCGCGCATTCCGTATGCGATGGCCCAGGACCGGGCAATGTTCAGCATATTCGACAGGCTTTCGATAAACGCGGTACCCGTCAATGGTGTGATCTTTCAGGGAGTATGGGCCAGCGTTCTCGCTCTGTCCGGATCATTCGATACCCTTACCGACTACGTGATCTTTGGCTCGTGGATATTCTACGCTCTTATCGGCTCGTCCATTTTCGTCTTCAGGCGGAAATACCCAGACGCCGAGCGGCCCTATCGGGCATTCGGTTATCCGGTCGTTCCGATCGTATTCCTTTTGGTCGCCGGTTGGCTGCTCGTAAATACTTTGATGACCGCCCC
>DASUSJ010000056.1:0-21441 GCA_036375155.1 Pyrinomonadaceae bacterium | reverse complement strand
GGTGGAGATCACCGGCAATATAGGCCATTACCTCTACACCGCGGTCTTTTAGATAAGCGTGCAGTTTTTCGATGCTTCGCTCCTTTTCTTCATATGTATCTGTCACGCCCTGATATTTGATGTACTTCGTCCAATACGGCTCGGGCACACAGAGGATCACTCTTTCGCCCGGCTGCATCTTCTGAATGACCGATTCGAAATAGAGCAGTTGCGGCATATCGATGTTGTGTGTGAGCTGCAGATCTACCGCGAGCAGCCACCAATTCTGCGGAAGCTTCAATGTGAAATAGCTCCGCTGCTGTCTCGTTCTCCAGCCGCCGTTGCCCATTTCATCTGCCGCGAATTTTCGGTCGTTGAAGATGTGCGAACAAAACAACTGGCGAAACGCCACCAAACTGTCGTACCAATCGTGGTTCCCGGGAAGTGCGAAGATGTGCGGTTGTGCGGCAAGCTCCGACGCGACGGGCGAGGACCCGGCGCCGGAACGAAACGCAATTCGATAAGGCTCCACTAAGCGGTATTCGTAGGCTTTTTGATTAGCTACCGGGTAAACGCTGTCTCCGCCCAGAAACAGGATCTCGCCGCGGGGCAACTTCATGGGCACACCACTGAGATCGACACCCGGCTGCGACATGTAATATGCAATGGCGTACGTCGGATTCCATCCATCTCCCACATCCGCGGCATAGTCGATCCAGATCTCATCCCGTTTGCTCTTCGAACCATCTATCTCAAAATCGTATTCGTCGGGAACGAGATAGTGAGAGTAATCAAAGAAGCTCCCTGGCGTCGGGTCCGCGCTTCCGGCTCGCGGGTCGGCGTACTTACCTACCGTCGTCGAGACCACCGTTCGTTTGGCCGTGTCGATCAACGAGCTGGGCCGGTACCAGCCGTGCATTTTAGGTTTCTTGTATTCAGCCATAGATTTGGATTTGTGATTCACCATTCCGATCGCTGATCCATGGTTCCTCGGCTGGAAAAGAACTCATGAGGCCTTACAACAACCGGCCGAGATTTTCTATACGGAACGTGAGTGAGTCGGCATCGCGAATAGATCTCGAAACGGAAGGTCGCCAATAACACGGTCCGGATTCAACCTTTTCAAATGAGCCTGAAAATGAATTAACGACACCCTGTTTCGCTCTCTGAGTGAGCACTTTTCTATGGGTGGAGTGACGCTAACATGGGGACGAAAGCATGTCAATGATTTTGCTCGGAGGGCTGAATACGCTCTAACGATCTGTAAAAAGCGCAAGACGTCCGGTTCAAGGGCACCAAGTTTCCCGCGGCTGAGGGACGGCAATTCGAAGTATCGAAGTAGTTGATCCGCTTCACCAGCCAGCCATCAGACCTCAGCATCGACTCCCGCCATCTTAGTGAGGGTAGGTGCGATAGGCTCCCGGGTCTTCATGTTGTAGCGGTACCCGTCAGGAAGGACGTGGATGCAGACGCCGAACAGGCCGACGGTTTCGTCATCCTTTCGGTATGGCAAATCGGTATGGCGGATGTGCCGGCCGTCGAAGACCGTCACCACACCTTCGCCGACAACGGCGAATTCCCCGTTCCTGAAAATTATCGCTGTTCGCTCGTCGATCCCGAGGCCAAGAACCTGCGGATAGTGTGCGACGGCCGTTAGCAGCCTTCCATGGCGGCCGCGTTGCGAAAAATGGCTGTCGATCACGGTGCTTTCGATCATGTTCATGCCGGGCGCGATCTCAACACCGCCGACTTTGGGCGGCGCATCGCTTTCACCGGAGATTATCATCGAGCTGGACATCATAGCCGCTCCTGCGCTCACACCGGCGATCAGCACTCCTTCTTTAAACCTTTCCTGGATAAGTTCGTGCAGGGGGGTTCCGCCCAGTAGACTTGTGATGTTCAACTGGTCGCCGCCGGTGAAGAAGAGAGCATCGGCATTTCCTACTTTCTTTAACGAATTTGTGTCGAATGCATCTCCCCGCTGCTCAATATCAACCACGTCGACATGCTTTATACCGATCCGGCGAAACAGATTGTTGTATTTGACCGATGCTGCTCCGCCTTCATTTGTAGCGACGGTCATTATTGCGATACGCGGATCAGATCTCTTTTTCAGGTACCCAAGTATCTCGTCTAAAGCCTGCTTCGATTCCGCCATCTCCCCGCCGCCGACAGCAATCAAGGTTGTCTTCTTTGACATACTCGAATCACCTCTTGAAGATGTTAGCGGCCCGCTCAGGCGGTTAGAGTACAGCCGGTTACAGAGACCACATCTCCGCGCGCTTAATCCCGTTCGACTAGTCGGACAGATAATTAAGCAAGGCAGGAATTAAGCGCATCGAAACAAAACGAGAATCGTCATGGAAGTTACCGACATAGAGGGACACCGGTAGTGGAATGTTGTTTGCTCAGGCTTGATTGAATCGAATTCTCTATTCGAGCAAAACGGAGGAAACAAAAATGCCAACAACCAGAAAGTCTTCAACCTCAAAAGCAGGCACGTCCAAGTCGGGCGGTTCCAGGTCCAGTGCGTCGAAATCGACAAAATCAAAATCCGGAGGAACAAAATCGTCTGCGGGGTCAAGATCCGGAGGCGGATCTTCTTCAAAGTCGTCCCGGAGCTCTTCGTCCGCGAAGTCGGGGGCAAAGAGTAGCTCGTCAAGATCGTCCGGCTCGTCAAGGGCTGGAGCATCCAAATCGTCAAGTTCGTCGAGAGGCGGAGCGTCGAAATCGACAGGCTCGTCATCGAGGGCAGGATCGTCCCGATCCTCAAAAGCAGCCAGCTCTTCCAAATCCGGCTCGTCCAAATCCGGCTCGTCCAAATCCGGCTCGTCCAGAACGTCGGCCTCAAAGGCTAGCTCTTCGAAAGGCGGTGGAAAGACCAAGTCGTCCGGCGCTGCTAAGAAAACATCGAACGCGAGGAGTTCAACGGTCAAGCGGACATCCGGCGCCGCTTCCAGAAGCAAGACCAGATCAAATAGCAAAGGCCTGATCGCCACCGCGATAGATGCCGTCACGGGGATGTTCGCCGGTGATAAGACAGACCCGATCGAGCTTTTGAAAGCTGATCACCGGAAAGTCGAGAGTCTCTTTGAAAAGGTAAAGGCAAATGAGGATGGCAACAACGCTGCGACCTTTAAGAAGATCAAAGAAGAACTTGATGTCCATGCTCATATCGAAGAGACGATTTTCTACCCGCACCTGCTCGAGAAGGGCGACAAGGAGTTGAAAAAAATAGTCCGCGAAGGCGTCGAAGAGCATGGTCAGGTAAAGGACATGTTGACCGAGATCGAGGGGCTCGCCGGCGATTCGCCGACATTTAGGGCTAAGGTGAAGGTGTTGATGGAAAATGTCGAACATCACGTCGAAGAAGAAGAGAACGAGATGTTCCCTATGGTGGAGGATCAGATTCCCGGGGAAACCAGGCAACGACTCGGAGCCTTAATGCAGGGTGAAAAGATGAAGGTGCAAAAGATGACACCGGCCGTCAGCGCCAAACGAAGAACCGCCTCGGCCTAGCTGAGCGTGAAAAGATGGGAGCTGTAAGGGAGGCTTCGGCCTCCTTTATATTTTGGGGACCAAACCGTTGGACGGACCGCCCGCTGACCCGCTAGCCCTTGTCTGCCTGCCCCGTGATCCGAAGGCGATGATGTATTGCTACGCATTTTTCTTTGCAACATAACCGCGCCTTACTTCATCAATTAACCTTGCCGAAAGGTCACTCACCCCCTGGCGTGCAACCGACGCGAAACAGCCTGACACTTCGATGGGTTGACTCGGCGTTTAGTCGAAAGACTCGCGAGTTTGGAATTCTTCGTTTCAAGCCTCACCTTGAAACGAGGTCGGAGCGTGCAGACCCGGGCAGCAGTATCGCCTACGGTTCGCACGCTCTAGTACCGTCAGCATCTCGTCTTCCGGAAAATTCGTTGCCAAACCGTAGTCAAGCATACAAAATAGAGAGATACAGAAAGGTTACTAACAAAGGGAAGGTATGTCTTTAAGTCTTAAAGTTGAGAATGCGATCGGCGATTTTGCCGCGAGCTCGGGATTTACGGAACACGGCGGTGTGGTTATTGATCTGGATGGCACAGCCGTTCATGAAGAACACGGCCTCGCCACGATCCCACGGCCCGTCGAATTAGGTCTCAAAGCACTTTACGATCGTGGACGTCCCGTCGTCCTCAACTCCCTCCGCTTTCCGCTGTCCGTAATGCGAACCTTCGGTAAGGAATGGCTCGCGATTTCCAATTCACCTATCCCAACGGTATCGATGAACGGCAGCCAGGTTGGCTATGTTCAGCGAGACGAGCGGGGCGAGATCTGCTTCGAGGAGATCGCTGCGTTCCCGCTTACTTCTAACGAGGTCGACGCAGTAATAAGCGGAGTCGAAGCGCTGCTGGCCGACAGTATCCGGGATGTCCTGATTTTCTACTATCCGCGGGACTGGCGTATGGGCGAGATCATCTGGACGCCTGTTGCCGAAAAGGTTGATCACATCAAGGACAAGTATAAGAGCGCATCCGGTGTGACCGCGGTTGAGCTCGGGAAGCTACAGGAGCAGCTTCACAGCGAAGAGATTTGCATGATCTTTCTGCTGATCGAACGGCCGGCGGACGATCTAATGGCCTACCAGCATTCCAAACCCAGCAGTTTTTTTACGACAAAGGGCGTGAACAAACTTACCGGAGCGCGTGCAGCTGCTGATTTCATCGGGTTTAAACTGCCTGCATCGCTCGGCGCCGGTGACACGCCGATGGACGTGTTTCTAAACGGCGTGGGACTGGCCGTGCACGTCGGGCCCATGGAGTTGGATTTCCGCGGCCTGCAGAGCACGATCCAGGTCGCGAATTCATTCGAGCTTGGCGATGTGTTGTTCCGCCTGGCAGGTATCCAGGAGCTTTCAAACGCAATCGCGATAAATGAAAAACGCTTCGGCCAGGCAGGTTGATAAATTCCGCGGCCACGCGCGTTTTATCCTCCAACACCATTTCGGCACACGACCCGCCCGCATCACCGAGCGCGGAGGCGGTCTGTCGAATTTCGTATTCGAGGCAAAGCACCCGGAAGGTGATTTCATTGTTCGCATCAGCCCCGATAAGGGGAGGCTCAATGCATTCATCAAAGAGCATTGGTGTGAGCGTACGGCTCGAAAGGCGGGCATTCCCACAGCCGAGATACTCGAGACCGGTGATTCAATAATCCCGTTCCCGTACGCGATCGCCAGACGGGTGAGGGGCAGCGACGCGGTCAATCATCCCGAACGCGGAAAGATAATTCACGAGCTAGGCCGGCTCGCCGCGAAGATCAACTCAATCCGTACGCGCGGCTTTGGCGAGACGTTCGACTGGTCAAACAACGAGCTCTCACGAAACACGAGTCTGCAGGATTATCTGAAAGGTGAGTACCGGTACGAGGACCGCATCGTGACTCTCGAACGCTCGCGGCTTTGCCCGCCCCCAACGATCAAAGCGCTCAAGCGTGTCGCTCGCGAGCTTCTAACCCTGCGAGCAAAGCCGGTTCTCAACCACGGCGATCTGCGATTGAAAAACGTCATTGTCGACGAACAGGGCAAGATCGTCGCCGTTATCGATTGGGAGAAGGCAACCTCGAACATCGCCCCGCACTGGGAGCTTTCCCTCGCGCTGCACGATCTCGGCGTTGACGGCGCCGAACAATTCGTGTCGGGCTACCGCATGACCCCGAAACGCCTTGCGGAAATAGCGCCCTACATAAAGGCCTTCAACCTTTTGAACTACACCGATGAGATAAACCGCGCGACTGAAGCCAAAGACAAGCTTGCCCTGCATCGACTTCGCTCACGCTTCGCCGGTAATTTCGATATGTACTCGTTCAGTTGATTGCGAACTGATGGCCGTCGGTTGTTGATAGTCGGAGTACCGGTGATCGGGATGGCTTGAAATGCGAGATATACGAAGACACGTTAGTGGAATAGGCAGTGGACCTTAACGATGGGTTAACGATCCTTGTCCAGGAGACGGGTCGTGCCTTCTGTGACGCTGCCGGGACGGTTAGTCACAACGTCGGCTGGCTCACTAGACGGTGAAACATAATCAGCGGCCGCCATGTCTCTCACCGGGGGCAGTGCTGATGTAACAGCTGGATTTAATTGTCCACTCGTACGGTTCTCAGGAATCGCAACGGAATGTTTTGGCTCGAACATTAGGGCGTACACGATCCGCAGAATGCCTCCGAGACCGAGGAGGGTCACGACGATGCCGACCGGCCACGGCTCGATTCCAAGACCGAAGGCCGAGATCAGACCCACGATCGGTGCAACAACGAACATCAGAAGGAACATAAAGAGGCCCTGCTTCACGCCACGGGACCGGGGCGAGGGTCCACCTGATGTTGTCTGCAATGATGCTCCGCCCGTCCGGAGTAGCTCCGCCGTTCCTGTTAACAGATAGCCGCATCGCGAGCAAAAGCTCGTCGCCTCCGAGATTCTCTCCTGGCCGCACTGCGGACAATACATAATCGTTATATTAGCCGAAATTCCGTGTTAGTCCGTACGTTCTTACGGTCGCACGGGTGCTCCGGTTCCAGCTTCTTGTCATGGGCTAACCAATCCGAGTCGGCGTTTGCTCAAGCGAGTGGATGGCTTGCCAGAAAAAGATCATAGTCAGGGCGACGATGAAGACCTCAATGATAATAAGAACAACGGTGGGCGAGATCTTTCTTCCGAGGCGCGATGAAAAAGGTACGAACGAGATAGCGAGCAAGACGATGATCAGAACGACTGGCGCCCCGATCGCAAAATAAGTCCCGGCGTAAACAGTCTCGGCAATTCCAGAAATACCGCCGGCTTCGGGCATATCCACGGCGCCTTCCATCCGCCTCAGCACATAGTGGATCGCAAACGGCGGAAGCAGGGCTAGCACACCGACTACAAAGAGCACTCCGGGCGGCGATGCCTTTCTGTTCTCCGTGAACATCCGTACGAGGGCGACAATGACGCCGATACCACCGATGACGGCGGCGATCGCCATCATAGCCCCCATAGCCCCTTCGATCTTCGCGGTACCCAGAAAGAACGCCACCCGCCCCGCCGTCTCCGCCTGCCGTAGAGTCTCCAAAAAGTAAAGGATCAAAACGCCACCAATGGCACCGCTGAGAGCAGCAACGGCGAATGCAACGGACGGGATCAATCGTTCGAGGATCGAGACTCGGGAGGTAACGCTGGTGTCAGGTGTCATGTCAATTTCGTCGGTTCGTACGCCAACCCTACGTGGTATCCAGCCTGCCGGGCTACCGCGCAGCGAAACAATATTACGCCAATATTCGACAGTAACGAGAATGGCGACCCGACCTTGCCCAGCAAATCGTTCCAAAGCAGAGCAACAACTCAGTTGACGGTTTCCCTACCATGGCACCATCTTAGAAACTTCTTTCTTCCAAGAGCTTCGTAAAAGCAATTGCACCGGGAACGTCCTTCTTAAGTTGTGAAACGATCTCTTCCGCCTCAGCGGGCGGGATGTGGACAGCGATGATGTTCTTTGGGTTGAATTGTTCTTTGACAAGAGCACGACCTTCCGGCGAAACGAGGAACCAGTATGGGATGAAGGCGACGTCGATCTTCTCGTCTGCCAATTTAAACGCGCTGAAGTTTTCCGACGTCATATCGGCATCGCCTATATGCAGGAATTTCTTGCCGCCGATCTCAATAACGTGGCCAAGATTCTGAATTTCTTTCCATCGTTCGCCGCCGTGGCGAAGACCTAAGAATTTCACCTTGATACCTTCCTGGTTCAAGTCCACCGACTTTTTCCATTCGTGCGAGATCGGCTTGATCTGCGGTCTCACTTTCTCGAAATCTGCAAAGCTCTTCGATACTTCCCCGACGGCTTGTTCAGACGATGCGAATAGCGACTTCGGATTACTTTTCAGATACGAGCCGATCGATTGTGGATGAAAGTGATCAAGATGGATGTGGGAAACGAGGACGAGATCGATTTTGTCGTATGGCGAGCGGGCACTCTCCAAAACACTCTGAAGTTCGGGTGGCGGAAACAGATAAGCCGGTTTGTATTCGCGGTGCAGGCCGTCGATAAGAATCTGCTTACCTGCGGCCGCGATCAGAACACCTTCGTTGGCGATGTACCGGACAGTGATGTTGGTACCATTAGTAACTGTAAGCGGCTTTACAATTTCTTCCGGCTTTAACGCTTCGGCGTTCCTCGCCTGAGCGCATGCCGAAACCGTCAGAAGGAAAATAAGAACGAAGAGCGATATGGAGTGTTTCATAATAGACACCTCGTTCGGTTATACGTAAGTTCCTTCAATTTGGGTTTCCGGAAGATCTGGCCCGACCAGTCGCCAGGTATACCACATCGCTTACTCCTGATTGCGGCCGACTCGTTATATCTTCAGTCTTTCGTACTGAGCAAACAGCTTCGTGATCTCTGCATTGATCCTTTGCTTATCTGCGAGGTTCGAGGACCCATCTCGAAGCTTTATCAATTCCTCGATCTTCTCCTGAATGATCTCTTGCTTTGTTTCGGGTTTTGTTTTCTTAGGTATGCGGTATTTGTCGTCCATAAAGTCATTCTACTCCATCGACTCAACCCGCCGGCTAATGAACCGTCGCCGTCTGTGTGAGGATCCGCAGCTTTCACCGATCAACTGTGAGTGACTATCAGCGCTAAGCGGAAAAGGCTTTGACTCTTTCGGAGTCAAAGCCTTCGTGTCGACGGTATGGGTAGTCGTTAGTACGGCCGTCCGCCGTAGAATCCGTCGTTATATCCCCGAAGATAACCCTGGCGATAAATGTAGTCGGTGCTCGAAGGATCGCCGGCGTTCGGGTATGAGCCGGTGCCTCGATATACATTCGACTGGTTGTATTTCCCTTTACGACGATCGTATTGGCCTGCCAAAAGTCCTTGCGAATATCCGTGGTCGAAATGAGCACTGTTTGCACGCTCGATCACGCGCCCGTAACTACGGTTGTTGTAACTTCGATTGTTTCGGCGCGCCCGATCGATGCGGCGTTGCTCCCGTTCGATCCGCTGTCGCTCCCGTTCGATCTCTCGCCTCGACTGCGCGTTCGCCTCACCGTTCCCGGCGATAGCAATGGTCAGCCCTAAGGCCAACCCGATCGCGATCTTCTTAAAGTTGAATAATGACATTGATGTTCACCTCACCCCACAGACGTTTCTGCAATGAACGTGCCAGAGGTGGGTCGCCCGGAATTGGGCTTATTCGCGCTCCCCGCGTGTCAAATAATGCGAACCCGCACGATTTGCGCAAAAAAAAGGAAACGGCTGATCGATTCTCTTCAAAAAACCAGCCGTCCCCTTTTATCCACGCCGACGGCATGGAATTCCTGGAGCTTTTTCTTTTTAGCAAACGTTCAATAAAGGGGCGATTCCCGGCGCGTCGAGTTTTTTATTGGCGCTTCGCTATTACCGGTTTATAATTTTTCTATTGCCGAAAGACTTTTCCGAGAGGGGCTCGCAGCGGGCGCTTCGTATGTAATGCACGGCAAAATTTAAGCGAACTAGGGAGAATATGTATGGCGGATGATGATAACAGGTGCGGTCATGACAGTTGTGCATGCGCGGTCAGCGGGGATCAGGAATATTGCAGCGATCACTGCGAGAACGCGGCGGATCAGGACATCACGGAGATAAGTTGTGACTGCGGCCATCCGGGCTGCGGCATTGTCTAAAGAAGAAGGGCCACGCGGAAAAGCGAGGCCCTTTTTCAATTACAGACAAAGATGACTAAGGCGCCGTCGTGGCACCACTGCGACCAAACAAAAGCCGAGCAAGTAGCAAAAGTACGACGGCTCCGATGATCGACATGATCCATCCTGCCGCGTAATTCTCGCCTCCCCACAGAGCTCCGCCGATGAAGGTTCCCACGAACGCACCAGCAATACCGAGTACGATCGTCAAGATGATACCGAGAGCCCCGCTCGGGAAATTCTCGCTGCCAGGCAGCAGGAACCTTGCGATAACTCCAACTATCAAGCCGATAATGATTGTTCCGAGAATGCTAAACATATAGTTCTCCTTTGAAAAAAGTTATTTTCCGGACTGTAGGATTACGTTTGTATTACTACTTTCGTTCCCGAACTGTAACACCCTCACACTGCCGTCTTTCTATGCGCGAAGATGCGAAGCAACCCGTTTATAGCAAGATGCAGGAGCATATAGACAACGATCGCCACCACGATCGGCAACGCCAGAGTGAAACCTTCTGCTGTCGACGGACTCGGAACCAATCCACGGAACGGTGAATAAAGTGGATCGGTCACGGTCTTAATGAACTGAAAGAAACCCGCACTCTCTCGCGCCGCGAAAAGCTCGAGAAGAAGCCTGATGGTGAGAAAACCGTAAATCAGGAAAAAGATGTAGTCGACGACTTGCGATACGCGAGCGACAAAACGTCCTCGCTCGACTTCCCTTTCGGTTTCAACAACCTCCTCGACCGCTGTTCGGCGCATACCGTCGGCGACGTCCTCGATCCGGGTCGCCTGCGACGGCACCGGCCGGGCCGCTTCAGCATATATCTCGTTACCAACGTCGGCCTTAACGTTCGATTTGATCGCTTCGTAATTGGCCGCCCGCTCGGACTCCTCGAGGGCAAGTTTATCGTCAACCATTTCGGTTCGCTGCTCCCGCCTTATCGTTCTTGGTTTCTTCCCGGCCGTGCGGAGTATTCTCAAATCCCGGCCCGCCGGCAATATCGCGCTCGTTTGGATCGCCTTTTGTTTCATCGCCGCGCAAGGTTTGACGAAGCACGCCGTCGGTATCACGATGGCTTGCCTCGTCGGTTATGTCCTTGATCTCGGCCCTGCCCGGCCGCTCCAAACCATCTGCCATCTCATCCTTGCTAAAGCCATCTCGTTCCTCTTGATACGGTGGCTGGAAATCTTTCACCTTCGTGTCGCCCATGTTGCGTTACCTCCTGCTCTACTTTGTCGACGTCGCGGCGGGCGGCCGTCCCTGTGAAATTGCCGCCCGCACGCGTCAGTGTCTGTCCTACCGAATTATTCCTACATTCGTAGGACCGGTTGCCGTGATCGTGAACTCGCTGCCCTGACCAAGATCGACGTTGTCGCGACCCTGGATCAGAACAGATCCCGCTCCGGCTCCCGCTCCGACAGCTGCACCGATCGCAGCCCCCGAGCCTCCGCCGGCAATCGCTCCGATTAACGCACCCAACGCCGCACCAATACCCGCACGGGTTACGGTTCTCGTCGTCTGGTTTCGCTCACGAACGGTACCTTCGTTGTTTACGGTGACCGTTTCGCCATTAGCGGCACGCACCGAATCGATTATTCCGGCGAATCGATACGATCGACCGTCGCGCATCCGTATCGTGTCGAATTCAAGCGAAAGATTCGCTCGTCCGGAAAGTCGTCCCGAATTATCTATCTGTGCTACACGGCCTTCGATCACCGCATCTCTATAGATCGCCGGCGACGTTACATTCATCGTGAATCGATCGCCCACCTGTGTTGCACGCGACGTTACCGAGTTGTTCAAAACCGCCGTAAGACGTGTGCCATTCGGGATATAGAACTCGCCTGTAGCCGGCAGGTCGGTGACACCGCCGTACGTTCCGCCGGTCGTCACAGTCGACCACTGAGCCGTCTCGGCAATCTTGTCGTAAACGCTCGAGACTGAGACGGTCTCATTACGGTTCTCGAGATAGAGACGTCTCGTTACCCGAAGCTGCCCGTCACGCGTGGGTGCCATTGTCAGGTAGAAATCGTTTGCACGATCTCCCACGTAACTGATCTCGACGTTATCGCGTGTCGCAGTCGCGGTCGTACGAATAGTGCGTCCGCGATTTGTCGTTTCCGTTCGCGCGACGCCGTCCGCATCAAACGTCACCTGCGGCGAAAGGCTGGACGCCATCGTAATGGTCCGCCCGACCTTTTCGATCGCGATCATCTCGGGCGAAGTAAGTCGACGCTCGAGATTACGTCTCACCCGATCACGCTGGGTCGTCGAATAGACATTTTGCCAGCGATCAAGGACAACGTTTACGTCATCGCTCAACGAACGATTCAGACGGTACGTTCCCGTGATCCGATCATCGAACCTGCCCCGGTTACGTCCGCCTCCGATAATTCCGCCATCACGACCATCCGGCATCCGATTCCAATCCCACGCGATCGCGTAATATCGCGACAGCGTGTCAAGATCGGCGCGTATCGCACTCCAGTCCGTGTGAGCCCGAGCCGTCAGACGATTTCGCCCCATGAAACGATTGATGAATGCGGCGCGATTCAGCACCTCTTCAACTTCCGTACTCACGTTACGGTTCGTCGTGAGATTCTGGCGCAAGCTGTCCAGCGCGTTCTCGAAATCTCGTACGAAATCCTCGAGGCGTTCCTCACGTGCCGTGTTATCGGCCGGTGTTCGGTCCTGCCAAAGCTGGACCTCGCGCTGAAATGTGTTTGTCCGCGTTTCAATGCGGTTCACGACGTTTCGTACCTGCCACGTTCGAACCCCGGTGATCTGTGCTAACCCAAGTGTCGGCAACAGTGCGAGCGCCGACACGACTAATAACCTTCTTAAAACAAACTTCCCCATGCTCATAAATTTATTTCTCCTCCTCGTTCGAAAACGACGTCAGGGAGAGGACTCGTGTATTTTTTGGAGTCGTATTCCAACATAGTGGAATTAGCAATGACCGTGCCAGCAGGAGAAACGGAGCGAAAGTCCTTTTTTACTCAGGTTTAGGTAAGCAGAAGTGTGCGACTGTAACGTATCAATGCGCAGTTTTAGGGGTTCCGGAAGGGATCGTTATGGTAAACGTTGAGCCTTCGCCTTCACCGGCGCTCTCTGCGTCGATAGTCCCGTTATGGAGTTTTATTATGTGCTGTGCGATGGTCAGTCCGAGGCCAAGGCCGCCATAATGGCGCGTCGAGTAATGCTCAAGCTGGCTGTACTGGTCAAAAACGTGAGGAAGAAACTCCGGGGGAATTCCGGAGCCGCTATCACGTATAACACACTTTATAAACCCTTCATGTTCGTAAGCCTCGGTTTGGATGTTTCCGCCGGATGGAGTGAATTTGACGGCATTCGTAAGCACGTTCAGGAGTGCGATCTTTAGCCGGCCGCGGTCGCCCAAAACGCGCTCGCCATTAAGTCGATCGTCGCAGGCCAGAGTGACGCCCTTCTGAAATGCCGCCGGCCGCACCGCCGCGACAGCATCCTCGAAGACCTCTTGCATCACTACCGTTTTGTTTAGAGTATGCGGACTGCTGGAGACAACATCGGAAAAGCTAAGTAACTCCTCTACGATTGCGGTCTGGATCCTCAAATTTTTTTCGATCTTCCCGAGCGCCCTTTCCCGCGTCTCATCCGACACGCCACGCGTCCGCAAAATACGAGTCCATCCGGCTATCGCGTTGAGCGGTGTCCGGAGTTCGTGTGAGACAACTGCGAGGAATTCGTCTTTTGCTCGGTTCGCGCGCTCCGCTGCTATACGGGAATTCTGCTCCGCTTCCAGTAAGGCGCCGTTAAGCTTCTGTGCCTCGATCAGATCGGCAGTTTTCTGCTGGAGGACAAGTCGTGCGGTGGCTTCCCTGTGCGTTATCGCAAAAATGACCAGACTGATACAGAAGCCAACCAGAAAAACTACAGGGGTCCATCGCGCCCCGGTGTCGTCAGCAAACAATGTCGAGTTTTGGTAGTAGACCAGGGTGGCACCAGCCGTCAACAGCAGCATTATCGACAAAACGAGATACGAGTAGTTCAGTACCTTGGAATACTCCGTCGAGGGGGCTTTGGAGCTAGGGCGTAGCATAATAACACCAACGGATCTTTTGAGGATCCACAACTGCAATAACCCTATTCTCAGCAACGAGCGTGCCCGCGTATTTGGACTAAATCGTTACATCCTGGTGGCATCTGATTTGCCTTTTAAGCACCCCGTAGT
This sequence comes from Pyrinomonadaceae bacterium, assembly GCA_036375155.1. Classification (GTDB taxonomy): domain Bacteria; phylum Acidobacteriota; class Blastocatellia; order Pyrinomonadales; family Pyrinomonadaceae; genus OLB17. Next base: position 7,545 of record DASUSJ010000056.1, on the reverse strand, counting down.
AGCTCGAAAAAATCAGAACGGAGGGTTTTGAAAATGGCTGAGGAGAATGGAACTGGAAATAATCTTATTTGGGCAGTAACGCTTATCATTGTTGTCGCACTGATCGCAGGCGCGCTTTATTACAGTGGATTTTTGGGGGGAACAAAGAAACAGCAGATAGATGTCGAAGTGTCAGCCCCTGGCCGGTGATATTAATTAGTCGTTGTTGATGTAAAGCGGAGAAAGCCTCGATAACATTATCGAGGCTTTCGTTTTCTACATCCTGTCTTCGAGGTTATGTCGCTTGATCATGCCGTACAGTCTCGGCCGGTATAACCCGAGCAAGTTGGCCGCGGCCTGCTTGTTACCCCGGGTACGTTTCAGGGCGGCCAAAACGACACCGCTTTCAATATCATTGAAAACGTCTTTTTGGTCTCCGCCATCCGACGGATCTGGCAGCCGATCAACGATGAACTTGCCGATCTCTTCGAAAAGCGCTTCTCCCTCTAAATCCATCATCGAACCGAACGAAGAAATGCCTCCGCCGTTGAACGACGGTACAACCTCGCCGGCGCCGGCCGCAGCCGTCGCGAACTGTATAGTTGGAAATTCGCCGCTTACTGCCGCGCCGTTTGCCTGGAGAAGGTCAAGTGTCTCGATCCGTCCACCGCGGCTGAGCAGCACGGCGCGCTCAATAACGTGTTCAAGCTCTCGCACGTTCCCACGCCAGTTGTAATTCAGCATTTGATTGTACGCATTCTGGCTGAACTGAACATTTTGCTTCTTATACTTCTCAGCGTAGATGTGAAGGAAATGTTCCGCCAGCATGGGGACATCTTCCATCCGATCGCGAAGCGGCGGGATCTCGATCTCGATCGTGTTGATGCGGTAGTAAAGATCTTCACGAAGATTGCCGTCCTGTATAGCTTCGAACGGGTTACGGTTCGTTGAACATATCAATCGGAAGTCTGCTTCTTGCGGCTTATCACTCCCGACCCGGTAATAAACTTTCTCCTGCAGAACGCGGAGAAGCTTCGGCTGCAGATCGGCCGGCATTTCACCTATCTCATCGAGAAGCAAACTCCCACCGTGCGCTTGACCGATAAAGCCCACTTTGTCAGCATTCGCCCCGGTGAACGAACCTTTAATGTGTCCAAACAACTGCGACTCGATCAGGTCTTTCGGTAGAGCCGAACAATTCACCTTGATGAACGGCTTGTTCGCTCGCCTGCTCTTATAATGGATCGCGTTGGCGATCACTTCTTTACCCGTTCCCGATTCGCCAAGAATAAGGATGTTGGCTTCGGAATCGGCCACATTCTCGATGATCTCGTAAATGTTCTGCATGGAACGAGCGCCGCCGATGATGCCTTCATACGAAGTCTTGCTCGACAAACGACCGCGCAGCTCTTTGATTTCCGCCGCCTGACGCTTCCGCTCTACAGCTTTTCCGATAAGCTCGAAAAGCTCATCGAAGTCAAGTGGTTTCTCCAGGTACCAGAAAGCTCCAGCCTTTGTGGCTTCGATAGCTCGATCGTTTGATCCGTCGCCCGTGATCATGATGATCTCGGTTTGCGGGGCTAGCTCTTTCGAACTTTTGACAAGTCCTATACCGCTCACATCCGGCAAGTGCAGGTCCGTGAGGATCACATCGAAGTCGTTCTGTTTGATCAGTTCGAGCCCAACGTCTCCGCTTTCCGCAGTGACAACTTCGAAACCTTCGGACTCAAGCTGGAAGGTAAGCAGTTCGAGTGTGACCTTATCGTCATCAATAACAAGCGCTTTATTCGCCATAGTATTTAAATCCTAAGTATTTAGTTCTTGAGAAATATTGTATCAAAATAAAACACGCGAAGGAGAGTTCGCGTCCTGGACGCCCTCAAAACCACAACATTTCCAGAGAATTAGTTCCTCCGGCAGCCGATCAAATAACCGATGAGTCCACCCACCACGAACATGCCTGCGGTTAGGGCCGGCACGTTGATAGACCGAGTCTGCGTAAGTTCATCAGCAATCTCATCTGTTGCAGCGCCCGTGTGTCGGTGATCCGGGAGCGACGGGCGGACTTCTCTTAACACTCCCTTCCTCGACGGATCGGAAAACATGTCCTCGGAAACTGCTATGTTGAAGCGCGGGTCTGCTTTTTTTTCCGTGAGACATGCGACTAGCCGCAACCCCCGCCGAAATTTCGATCTATCCGGGTCGTCGACGATCTTACTAGTTTCGGCTATGCTGCTCACCCTATCTCCCCCAAGGTAGTGAAAAAAATCAGTTAGACGGTCTGAAAGTGGGCAATCAGTATGCCATGTGGCAACGTATAGTTATTTCAGTGTTTAGCTTGTAAAAGGGGAAATAAACATGAGGGCCGGGTGTATGGCATTCGTACGCCGCGCAGGCGGCCTAACACAATAACAAGCGACCCTAAGGGTCCGTACGTATTTCATACCCTCAGCGACGATACGGCTTCAGGACATAAGACGTATAGAGGTGGCTTTTGCAAACAAAAACAGGCGTTTTTAATTTTGGCATGCCAATTGAATCCGATGTGGTTGGATGCCGTTGAACATGCAAATCTATGCGGCACAGATTACAAGGAGGAATCAAGGGACATGTTAGAAACAATTATCGTACTTTTACTCATCTTGTGGCTGGTCGGTTTGGTGACTAGTAATACATTCGGCGGCGTCTTGCACCTGCTCTTATTGGTGGCCGTTGTGGTGTTTGTAATTCGGCTGTTGACAGGCCGTAGGGCAGTCTAGAGCGGGTTCGTTGTAGTTCTAACTTTTTGATAAACTTGACCTCGTTAGGAAATTAACGGGGTCTTTTTTTACGTCCGAATCAGGGTCTGTCTGAATGCAAGTAATAGAAGAAGGTATATCGTCGTCGGAGCAGCCCCCGAGAGCGCTGGAATTTGATGTAATCACACGGTCGATCTTCGACGGCGCTTTTGATTTTTTTGGAACACTCGATCAGGAAGGACGCGTTTTAGAACTCCAGGGACGCATCTTTCAGCGCACGAATACAAACACTGAGTTGCTTGCCGGGCAACGCTTTCCCGAAACGGTTTTTTGGCAGTCGTCGGAAAACACGGCGCGAGTCGTTGAAAAGGCGGTGAACGAGGCGGTTTCCGGTAAAGATTCGACACTGTTTGTTGATTTCCGGGTCAGCGCTGAGGAGAAGGTGCCGATTGAGGTTCGAATTCAACCTTTAAGCGGTACCGAGCAGAATCAGATCTTTGTCGCGGGGCGTTGTCTACCAGAGAAAGACCCGACGGAACTGCACGAACTCGAGAAAGAACAGCTTTTACGAGCCGCTGAGAATGCTGATATCGGTCTCTGGTTCTGGGATATAGAAGCGTCGCAGATCTACTCTACACCGCGATGCAATGAACTTCTCGGCCTCTCGGCATATGAACCTGTTACGTTCGAATCATTTCTCACCGTTGTCCACCCGGAGGACCGCCATCACGTTGAAGGCCTTTTTGATCGGCTCCAAGCGGAAAGCACTAAATACGAGGACGAGTTTCGGGTCGTTAGGACGGACGGCACTGTCGACTGGATCCTGGCGGAAGGAAAATCGATAAGTGACGGGGATGCCGCGCCTAATAGGATGACGGGGATCGTCAGAAAGGTCACGGAGCAAAAACTGGCTGTCACTGAACTCGCGAAGGTTTACGACCGGGAAAAGAAAGCACGTGACGAGGCCGTGGAAGCAAACCGCGCCAAGGACTTCTTTCTTGCTTTTGTCTCACACGAGCTTCGATCTCCCCTCAACGCAATTCTCGGCTGGTCAAAGATCCTGCTGACGAAGAAAGTCGACGAGAGCACACGGAAGAACGCTCTCGAAACGATCGAACGCAGCGCACGGCTTCAAACAAAGTTGATTAACGACCTTGTCGATTCAGCACGCGTGGCGTCCGGAAAACTGAGACTGGAGTTTCATCCGACGAACCTATGCGAGATCGTTCGGGTCGCGTATCAGGCACAGAAACCGACGGCCGACGCTCATGGTCTTGAATTCTCATTTTCAACCGATTGCGACGAGGTGGTCGTCTTTGGCGACGCCGGCCGGCTCCAGCAGGTGCTCACCAATCTGATCTCGAATGCGATCAAATTCACTCCCGAGGGTGGCAGCGTCGCGGTCCACGTCAAAAAGACCCCGGAGAACGTCGCGGTCCACGTGCGGGATACTGGTCAAGGCATAAGTCCCGAAGCGTTGCCGAACATTTTCCGGCAGTTCTCGCAGGGTGAAGTTGGACGCACGAGAAGTAACTCGGGTCTGGGGCTTGGTCTATCTATTGTGAAGATCCTCGTGGCGAAGCACGGAGGTACGGTCCAGGCATTTAGTCAGGGTCTCGGCAAGGGAGCGGAATTTGTGGTAACCCTGCCCCTAACCGATTCACGACCGTTGGCCGAAAGCTCGGAAAGCGAGACGTCTGTCGAGAGTCGTCGGCCGCTCGTAGAAAAGAGGATACTTGTCGTCGAGGACGACCCAGACTCACGTGAGGTCCTTCAGCTTTTTCTCGAACAGTACGGAGCCCGCGTGGCGTCGGTCGAATCGGCTAAAGCGGCGTACGACCTCCTAACTACGCACCCGCAAAATCTTCCCGACCTTATAATCTCCGACCTGGCGATGCCCGACGAAGACGGTTACTCGTTGCTGTCCCGGATAAGGAGCATGCCGGCGGACCGGGGTGGCGCGATACCCGCTATTGCGCTGAGTGCGTTCACCACGATGGAGAGCAAGCAGAAAGCTCTTGAATCAGGATTTCAGATCTATTCGACCAAGCCTTTCGAACCCGACAAGCTCGTCGCGGATATCCTGCAGCTAACATCCAAACTTAGCTGAATCTCGCCTCGATCGCCTCGCCGATCTTGACGCCGAGCCGCGCGGTCATCATGGGGTACGTCTCATGTTCTGTTTCCAGGTCTTCGAGGCCGAGGAGCATCTCTGCCTCCTTGATCGAGGTAACGGAGCCCTCTACCTCCATGAACAGTCCGAAAGGCAACTCATCAATCACAACCTCGACGTCGCGAAACCTCCAGGTCTGGCGGCGCTTTTCATAAACAAGTTTCGGTCGAAGCTTTAGTTCTCTCATGATACTGTCCGCTGCCCCGGCGTCCGATATCTGCGTTTCGTATTCCAACTGATGTTTCGCATCGGAACGATCTTCCATCCGGCGTTTGTAGGTCAGGAACGCTTTGTTGTCAGCCCTGCGGATTCGAACAACCGCCCCGGTTTCCGCAAGAACCTCTCCCCCGTAGATAGTGTTTTCTTCGAAGTCTTCGCGAACGAACTCGGCACCTAACTCTTTTAGCTCACCGACAACCAGGGGTCGAAGCCCCTCGGGTAAACGATATTTTTTTTCGATCTCGACCATCGTTCCCCAATTAAGGCTGCCTGATCCATTTCCAAACTTCGGGAATTGAAGCGCGCTTGCCGTACATCAGCATTCCGATGCGATACACGCGTGCTGCGAGCCATATCAAACCCGCGATAGCTGCGGCGTTTATTAAGAACGAAAGTGCGATCTGCCAGAAGGGCGGGGTCTCCGAAAGTATCCGGACCGGCATCGTGATCGGCGCGAAGAACGGCGCGATCGAAACCCAGAAAGAAAGCGATGAATTAGGATCGCGGACGACCGCGAAGCTGAAGTAAAAACCGATAAGCATTATCATCACCGGCGGGAAAGCGAACTGCCCGCCTTCCTGAACCGTGGTCACCATCGAGCCGATCAAAGCGAAGATGGAGGCGTAGATAAAAAAGCCTAACAGGAAGAAGACGAGGAAATAAAAGATCATCAGCGGTGTGATGGTCGGGAGCGAACCGACCACGGCCGTTAAGTCTGTTTGGAGTGCAACTATGGTGACGAGAGCCACCGCCGAGGCAACCCAGATCGCGAGTTGCGTCAACCCCGCGAGGCCAACGCCTACGAGCTTGCCCATCATAAGCTCGAACGGAGTTGCTGAAGAAAACAGTATTTCCGCTATACGCGTTTCCTTCTCTTCGACAACTGCGCCCATGATCGCCTGGCCGTAGATCGCAAGCGTGATGTATATCATCAGTCCGATTATGAAGGAGGCGATAAACGTTCCGCCGCCGTCACGCTCTTCGCCACGTTCGTCAATGCCCTTGTTGTCGAAATTGACCGGATGGCCAAGCTCCTCGAGCTGCTCCTCGCTTATGTTCGCGTCGGCCAGACGTTGCGAGCGTACGGCATCATTCAATGCCTCTTTGAAAGTGTCATTGACGACAAAGTCCCCGGCCCGGCGTGATCTGAATTCAAAAACCGCATCCGGACTGCTAACATCCAGGGGCACGTACAAATACGCGTCGACCTCCCCGCGGATGATCATGTCCGCCAGCTCCCGTCGCACGACTTCGAAATCCGATCCGCTGATCTCCTGCGCAGACCTGTGAAATGGGACGAATTCAAAGCTCGAGGCAAATTGCTCTGTGCTCCGCTTCATCTGTTCTTCCTGCGACGGCGAAAGATCTTTCAGATTCTCCTCGGCAGCTTTTCTCGCCCTCGCTTCCATCTTCTCGGCTGAGAGATTGGACTTAAGCCTCGGCTCGATCTTGCCGCTCGGATCGAACACGACGATGCGCGTCGGCTCGCCTTTCAGCGAGAAGATTATCGCCGGCACGACCGCGAAACACGCTGCCAGAAAAGGCAGCAAAAGCGTGCCGATCAGGAACGACCACTTGAGGACGACTTTTTTATATTCGTGCTTTACTACGGCAAGGAACTTCTTCATCCCTCTCCTCCCCTCGTTCCCCGGATCTTGTCGATGAAGATATCGTTCAGGCTCGCCTCGACTTTCTCGAACTTAGAAACAACCGCACCGACATCGACCAGCTTTCTGAGAAGCGCTTGAGGGTCGACGCCGTTGGTGAGATTAACAATGACCTCGTCAGCATGTACCACCCGCTTCGAAACGATGGCTGGATCCGAAAGCACCTGCTCACCGTTACGGACCCGTAGCGCGATCAGGTTCTTTCCATAACTTTCTTTCACTTCCCGCAAACTTCCACCGACCACTTTTCGTGCCTTGTTGATAAGAAGGATGTCATCGCACAGCTTCTCTGCCGTCTCCATAAGATGAGTGGAAAAGATTATCGTCTTCTCCCGCGTCTTGAATTCGGAGATGACATCGATCAGAAACTCCACGTTTATGGGATCGAGCCCAGAGAAGGGCTCGTCGAGGATCAGGAGACCCGGATCGTGCATCACGGTAGAAATAAACTGTATCTTCTGCTGCATTCCCTTTGAAAGGTCCGTGGTCTTTTTCCTTTTCCATTCGCTTAGTCCCATCCGCTCGAGCCAGAAGTCCATCCGCTTCTCGGCATCGGCGGCTGACATTCCTTTCAGCGCCGCGAAATACCGGAGTTGATCCGCGATCCGCATCTTCTTGTACAGACCGCGCTCTTCAGGCAGATAGCCGATCCTGTCCTGCAATGTCGGTGACATTTCTTTACCGAACAATTCGATGCTTCCTTCGTCCGGCGCGGTGATGCCGACGATCATCCGGATCGTCGTCGTCTTACCGGCGCCATTAGGTCCGA
>DASUSJ010000055.1:0-6373 GCA_036375155.1 Pyrinomonadaceae bacterium | reverse complement strand
CGCGGCTAGAAGGCAGAAACGGCAAGCGGGATCTAGGCAGCGATCCGGTAATTGTTAGTCAGAGCTTCGCGAAGTGAAGGCGTACAGAAAAGCAAAGCTCATGTTGTCGTTTAGTTGACACGCTTCGCTGCGCTCCGCCTTCCGGTCACCCCAGCTTCTCATTAACAAAAGTAAAGATCGCCGTCGCGATACTGACGACGATGAATGTTGCGATGGCGCGCCAGACGGCATCGGATTCGGTGAATTTCCAGATGGCAAGGATGCAGAGGACTGTGCACGCAACGAGTGAAAGCGTGATTACTACGAACGCGATCCAGCGGACGATGGCGGGATTAACCACACCACGCGATTCGGTCTTCAGTTTTACAACTACGTCGGTATCATCTCGAGCCATACGGCGATTATAGCAGAGGGATTGATTGGTGATCGTTGGGCGTGGTGAGGTGTTCGTTGCTCGTTGCTCGTGGTTCGTGGTTGGAACTTTTACGTCTGATTAAGGTAATAGACGGCCGCCCTTGATCCCAAATCCCAATTCCCAACTCCCAATTCCCAAATCGGCGCCCGGGCACAGTTATTGCGACTACCGATGGGATACGACGACGAGCGTCTTGAGTCCGTACGCGGGTCCGTCCGCTAACGAAAGCAATATGGCAAGCAATATAGCCAGAACAATTTCACTTTCCGCACTCGGTTTAATCGCGGGCTCTACGATCATCTATCGAGCACTCAAACCAAGATACAACTTCGCAGACAAGGTCGTTTTGATAACCGGCGGATCCCGCGGCCTGGGGCTCGTACTTGCCCGGGAGCTTGCGTCCCGCGGTGCGAAGGTCGCCATCTGCGCACGAGACCGGGGCGAACTGCAGAGGGCCAAAGAAGATCTCGAATCTCGCGGAGCGGAAGTCTTCGACGCCATCTGTGATATTCGCGAGCAGGGCGACGTTGAGACCATGATCGCGGATGTTCGATCCCGCTTCGGCCCAATCGACGTCCTGATCAACAACGCGGGTGTGATCCAGGTCGGACCGCTGGATTCGCAAACGCAAACTGATTTTGAAGAAGCGATGAAGGTCCATTTCTGGGGCCCGTACTACACGATGCGCGCCGTGCTCCCGGAAATGAGACAGCGTGGCGAAGGTCGGATCGCAAACATTTCATCTATCGGCGGCAAGATCTCAGTGCCCCATCTGGTTCCGTACTGCGCCAGCAAGTTTGCCCTGGCTGGGCTGTCGGCGGGTCTCCAGACAGAGCTGTTCAAGGACAATATCTTTGTTACTACCGTCTATCCCGGCTTAATGCGGACGGGGAGCCACATTAATGCATTTTTCAAGGGGCAGCACCGGAAGGAATTCGCGATGTTCAGCATCATGAATGGTCTTCCATTGACGTCCGTAAGCGCCGAAAGTGCGGCCCGAAGGATCGCTGACGCTGTGGCGCGGGGCGATGCGGAACTCGTGATCTCGCCGCAAGCGAAGGCCGCGGTGAAGCTCAATGCTTTGTTCCCTGAGATGACAAGTACGCTGCTGGCTCTTACAAACCAGCTCCTACCGGAAAATGGTGGCGTAGGACACGGGCATGCCACGGGACTTGATAGTACATCGGCGGTGTCGCCGTCCATTCTAACGTCGCTGGTCGACGCTGCGTCGTATCGAAACAACGAACTCAAACCTAACGAGTCAATTACGTAGAGAGGTAAACACATGCATCACACAGAAACACATGAACACTCACTTTCAACATTCCTCGCCGACACATCGCAGAACGTCAACAGCGCCGAGCGTGTCGCATCGGCCGTCGCGGGCGGAGCCTTGCTCGCGTACGGATTGAAGAACGGAGGCGTTGGCGGGACGCTGCTGTCAGTTCTCGGCGGGGGTCTGCTATATCGCGGAGCGACCGGTCACTGTCACGTCTATGACGCAGCGGGGATCAGCACGGCGGACGTACCCGCGGGCACAAGGAAATCACCTTTCAAACGTGCGAGCTTGCTCTCTGGGAAGATCCACGTGACAAAAGCGCTGACTATAAACAAATCGGCCGCGGAGCTTTACGAGTTCTGGCGAAACTTCTCGAACCTTCCGGTATTTATGCGGCATCTCGAATCCGTCACGGTTATTGACGAGAAAACCTCACATTGGGAAGCAAAGGCGCCGCTGAGTCAAACCGTAGAATGGGATGCAGAAGTGACCAGCGATATCCCGAATGAGCGGATCGGATGGAAATCACTCGAAGGCTCCGACATTCCAAACTCGGGCGTCGTCGAATTTCTGCCGACGCGCGATCGGGGAACGGTCGTTAAAGTAACGATGACGTACGAAGCCCCGGGCGGAAAACTGGGCGAATGGATAGCGTGGATATTCGGCGAAGAGCCGAGTGTGCAGGTCGCCGAAGATCTGCGGCGGTTCAAGAGTCTAATGGAAACCGGTCTGATCATGAAAACGGAGGGTCAGCCATCGGGCCGCGAGCCGCTGGCAAAGACCATGACGGCCCGGGCATAGCTCAGAGCGTTCGTGTCACGTTCAGAGTGCGCGATTTATCGCGTTTCTTCCGGAGTTTAAGATCGAACTCTGATGTACGAGCTAAAGCTCGCACTCTGAACAGCTCGCACTCTGAGCAGCTCGCCACTCTGAACGGCTCGCACTTTGAACAAGGAGAGATTTATGAAGGCACTTTGCTGGTTTGGAAAACATGATGTAAGGGTCGAAAACGTTTCTGACCCGAAAATACTTAACTCGCGCGACGCAATAATAAAGATCACGTCGACCGCGATCTGCGGATCCGATCTTCATCTCTATAACGGATACATTCCGACCATGGAACCGGGTGATATTCTGGGGCACGAGTTCATGGGCGAGGTTGTAGAGGTTGGAGCGAGCATAACGAATTTGAAGGTCGGCGACCGCGTTGTCGTGCCCTTCACGATCTCGTGCGGTAATTGTTTCTTCTGCAAACGCGAGCTCTGGTCGCTTTGCGACAACTCAAACCCGACGCCGGAAATGCTCGAGACTATCGCCGGCTACTCCGGATCGGCCCTTTACGGATATTCGCACATGTATGGCGGATTTGCCGGCGGGCAGGCGGAGTACGTCCGCGTTCCGTTCGCCGATGTCGGGCCGATCAAGGTCCCGGATCATCTCGCGGACGATCAGGTACTGTTCCTTTCTGACATTTTTCCGACGGGCTATATGGCGGCGGAGAATTGCGACATTCGCGATGGTGACACCGTGGCGGTCTGGGGAGCCGGTCCGGTAGGACAGTTCGCCGTCAAATCTGCGTTCATGCTTGGTGCTGAACAAGTTGTGCTGATCGATCACTACGAAGACCGGCTGGAGTTGGCACGCCGCGAGAACGAGAATCTCATCACGATCAATTTCGATGAAGAAGAAGTTTACGATAGGCTGCTCGAACTCACCGGCGGACGCGGACCTGATGCATGTATAGACGCAGTCGGCCTTGAAGCACACGGAACATCTCCCGACGCGCTACTTGATTACGCAAAGGCGAAGGCGTATCTCGCGACCGACCGCCCGCATGCGCTCCGGCAGGCAATTTACTGTTGCCGGAAGGGCGGAACGGTGTCGGTACCCGGCGTTTACGGCGGTTTTCTCGACAAGTTCAATTTCGGGGCTGCATTCGGTAAGGGGCTGACATTCAAAATGGGTCAAACGCACATGCACAAGTATATGCCGAAGCTGCTTGAGGAAGTCGAAGCAGGAAACATCGATCCGAGCTTCGTGATCTCACATCGTCTGAAGCTTAGCGAAGCGCCCATGGCATACGAGAAATTCAACGAGGACAAGGACCCGTGGCGAAAAGTCGTGCTGTCGCCTAACTAAAAACATGATGACAATAGCGAGAAATCCGTGGAACTTACAGGAGCCTGAACCGCCGGTGCCGGAGCCGATCGAACCCGTGACACCGGAACCGTTCGAACCGTCAGATCCGTATCCTGTGGTCGATCCGATTCACGAACCTAATCCGAATCCGGCGCCGTTCCCCACGCCGCCGGAGCCGATACCCCAGTATCCGCCGGATATAACTTTTTAGTTGATAGTGGACGGTGGAGTTGACAGTGGATAGTTGATAGTTCGTGGCACTTGGCTCGACCTCGTTACCACGGCAAAACGAACTATCCACTGTCCACTATCATCTGTCATCTACCACTACTCCACGATCGATTTCACCACGACGAGCGACACGACCGAAACGATTATCCATAGGATCACGCCCTGAAACAGGGGACGCCATCTGGTCGTCTTTATGCTCTCAAGAGATAGACTCGCGCCGATGAAAAATAGTGTCACGGTCATTCCGGCCTTGGCGAGATTCACAAGCGAATCGAACAGGCTCGGCGGAAGCCACAGTGGAGCGTAGGTTCTCGCGGCGACCGCCAGCAAAAAAAGACCGATGAACCACGGGATCGCGATCTTCGCTTTCGCACTTGGATACCGGCGTCGATAGAGGAACATCAACATCAGCGCGACCGGTGCGATCCATAGAGCACGCGCGAGCTTCACGGTCGTCGCAGTCGCGAGCGCCTCGCTCCCGTACGCTGTGGCCGCACCGACGACGGAGCTTGTGTCGTGGATAGCTATGGCCGACCAGATCCCGAACTGATGTTGTGTCAGGCCAACGCCGTGACCGACAAACGGGAACAGTAGAAGTGCAACGGCATTCAGAACGAACACGGTGCCGAGCGATATCGATATCTGCTCGGGCTCGGCCTCGATTCCCGGTGCCGCTGCCGCGATCGCACTACCGCCGCAGATCGCAGTGCCAGTCGAGATCAATGCCGATATTCGCCCGCGAACTTTCAGGAGCCGTCCGATCACGTAGCCGAGGGCCAGGGTCCCGAAGATCGTAATTACAGTTAGCAGGATGCCGTCCTTCCCTGCTTCGTAAATCGATTTTAGGTTCATTCCAAAGCCGAGCAGCACGACCGACGTCTGGAGAAGCATGGTCGTCGGTTTTCCCTCGACATCCGGGAACGGATTGCCCAGGGTCAACGCCATTACGAGTCCGACCGCGAGCGCAAGCGGCGGCGAGCCGAACGGCGTAAGGATGAAGATGATCAGGAATACGAAGAGAGCTTTCTTCATGAAAGTGAAAAAGTAAAAAAGAGAAAAAGTGAAAAAGGATAGTCCCCTTCCCTCTTCACTTTTTTACTTTTTCACATTTCCTTTGCTTTACCTTGATTCGCTATGGCTTCTTGGGCTTTTCTTATCGCTTCCTGATCGCCGAGGTAGTAGCTTTTTGTCGGCTTCAGGACTTCGTCCAGCTCATAGATCAGCGGGATGCCCGTTGGGATGTTGTGCGTGACGATATCCTCGTCGGAGATCGAATCGAGATACTTGACGAGTGCCCGAAGGCTGTTGCCGTGAGCAGCGATCAGCAGCCGCTTGCCGGCTCTGATCTTCGGCATGATCTCAGTTTCGAAATACGGAACTACGCGAGCCACGGTGTCTTTTAGACACTCGGTCTTTGGGAACTTTCCGGGTTCGATCGTGCAGTACCGCGGATCTTTGCCCAGCCAGCGTTCGTCAGTTTCTTCTAAAGCCGAAGGCGGAATATCGAAACTCCGGCGCCAGATCAAGACCTGCTCCTCCCCGTACTGCGCCGCCGTTTCGGCCTTGTTCAAACCCTGAAGGGCCCCGTAATGCCGCTCGTTCAACAGCCACGATTTTGTTTCGGGAATCCACATCAGATCCATCTCGTCGAGGATTATCCAAAGCGTCCGGATCGCGCGCTTGAGAACCGAGGTGTAAGCTTCGTCAAAGGTGAATCCTTCTGCTTGCAGCAACTTTCCAGCCGCGCGGGCCTCTTCTCTTCCCTTCGCGCTGAGATCAATGTCCTTCCAGCCCGTGAACCTGTTTTCCTTGTTCCATTCACTCTCGCCGTGTCGGATCAAAACTAATTTGTGCATATCGAATAATTTACTACAGCTTCTTCGGAATAAGTGATAAGTGATAAGTGATAGATGATAACGATCGCCTCTTCTCGTCATTTATCAGTTTTCACCTATCAGTTATCAGTTACTCCGAAAGTTCTGTCCGATTCCAAAAGTGGGGTCCTGTAATATTCGTCGAGCTTCACCTACCAGGTAGAGAGAACCGGTAACAAGCACCAAGTGATTGGCCGCGGGCGATCGCCCGAGCGCGGTTTGGAGTGCCTCCTCCACACTGTCAGCGAGTGAGACCCGGTCTCGATCGAGGTATTCCTGAGCTGCGTCGAGCAAGTCCTCGGGTGACCTGGAACGTGAGTTTGCTGATTGTGTCAGTATCAATCGTTCGGCCATGGGAAAAAGTATATTGCCGACATCCTTCAGATTCTTGTCCTGCATCGATCCAAAGACGATCGTAATGGTACCGTTAACAAA
>DASUSJ010000054.1:0-4326 GCA_036375155.1 Pyrinomonadaceae bacterium | reverse complement strand
GGTAAGGATTCTGACAGATTTCGAACACGATGGAACGTAAGCTTTCGGTAATGATCCCACTTACAAGGAGGGGTTTTATGAATCGACTTATTGCGACGTTGATCGTTTTCGCGATGGCCCTACTTGCGGTTGCGATCTCTGTCTGGCAAACATGGAAGCTACAAGATGATCTCGGAAATTCGGCGACGTGGCTGTTTGGATTGGAAGCAGTGATCGCCGGCTCTTTGATCGCTACCGGGGGTATGCTGCTTAAGCGGGGTATTGAAGCACGGGTAAGAAAAGCTAACCGAGGACGCCTCGCAATTGTTGAGCCGTTACGCCGCTTATTCTCAGTTGTTTGGTCTTAGAAGTTTCGCCGCTGACGATCTCTATCGAGGATTTCGGTACTCTGAGTCTTCTCGCGAACAATTTGATCAGCTCGGCATTCGCGGCTCCGTCCACAGGCGGTGACGTCAACTTCACTTTGATCGCATCGTCGTGTTCGCCAGCGATCTCACTTCGCGAGCTGCGCGGAATCACCCGAACAGAAAACTCAATCGCCTCACGACGCTCGATAATCTGCATAATCGCTGTATCGTTCTTTAATGCAGAGATCGCGGAAAACGCGGAGAGGCATCATTAAGATTCGCCTCCGTGCGTTCCCCCGCGATCTCTGCGTCAGATATCTCTACGATCGAACGAAAATATTCAGCACGACCGATTGCAACAAACTGATAACGATCAGCACGATCATCGCCGAAAGATCAAACATGCCGATCGGCGGGATCACTTTCTGAACCGGGAGCATTATCGGATCGGTCACTTTCATCACGAAGCCAAGGAAAGTGTTACGCGTAAAGACGAACCACTGTGCGATGAAACGAATAAATATGAAAAGAATCAGAACACTAAGCAGCCCGTAAAGCACAAAGCCGATAAACATTTTCGGATTACCGGTCGCAACCCCGGCGGTCAGACCGTCGATCACAAAAAGCGTGTTGCCGATTATCTGGCTCACGAAATACGTAACAACGAGAGCGATGAACATCGTCACCAGCGGCGCAAGTCGCGAGTCGACACGAAAGTTTGCCAGGAAGCGTGCCGCCGGATAGACGAATCGCTCCGTCAGCTTCCTGATCTGGAAGCCCTTACGTCCGATGAAACCGAACGGGTTCGGATCGGCGTAGTTGAAGATGAGCCTGAGGATCATGAGCATCATGAAAACGAGAAAAGCTCCCCAGAGGATGAGCCAGACTATGGGATATACGTTTAATGAAAGCATACGAAACTACTATCTATTTCTTTCACCGAAGATCGCGGTGCCGACCCGGATGACGGTGGCTCCTTCCTCGATCGCGATCTCGAAATCGTGACTCATTCCCATCGAAAGTTCTCCGCGACCGTTAGCGAAAGCGTTCTCCTTTGCAAGCCGTTCTCGGATCTCGCGCAGTTTTCGAAAGAACGGCCGGACGTCGTCCGGGACATCAAAATACGGAGGAAGGATCATCAGTCCATCGAACCTGAGATGTGGCGACGTTACCAGGACATCTACCAGCTCTGGCAGTTCATCCTCAGCAACGCCCGACTTGGTCTCTTCCCGTGCCAGATCCACCTGCACGAACACCGAAAGCTCAGCGCGACCTAGGTTGTCACAAATTCGATCGAGACGCATCGCGAGATCGACGGAATCGATAGTATGAATAACGTCAAAGAGCTGCACGGCTTTCCGCGCCTTGTTCGATTGCAAGTGCCCGATCAGGTGCCATTCCGCTTTGTCTCGCCCGATAGAGTTTATCTTCGACTCAGCTTCCTGAACTTTGTTCTCGCCAAAGATCTCGATCCCGGCCTCGATCGCCTCGGTCAAAATCGCGACCGAATGCATCTTGCTTACGGCAACGAGCTTTATCTCGTCGGGGTTTCGACCCGCGCGAGTGGCAGCACGATTTACGCGTTCGCGCACGTAGCTTAAGTTAGCAGCGAGGTCGATCACCAGATTCCATGATACCAAAGCCAGTCGCCGGAAGCCGGGACTCCAAACGCGTCTTGAATTTCCGGGGTCTAATTAGTATTCTCGTAATTCGCTTCATGTGCGGACGTGGCGGAACTGGTAGACGCGCAGGTCTCAGAAGCCTGTTGCCGCAAGGCAGTGGAAGTTCGATTCTTCTCGTCCGCACCAAGTACTTATTCTTTTCTTAGTGAAAGATTCGCACTGCGGCCACTCAGTGCGGAGACGCTAAAGATCTTGATCTTGCGCAGCGTGTGGTATTCCGCCGCAAGTAATCCGTTCCTGCCAAACGCCTCGACACACTCAGACCCCACATCAGCTACGCTCGGCAAACAATTATGCTCGTGAGCTCGTGCGGTCTGTATGCAATGGTACACACCTCGCCGTCGCGAATTTCTACGATTTAGAGATGACGACTGAAAGCTCTATCGGCTCGGTTCCGGGCGCCGAAGAAAACGATCTCGTGCGCCGGAATACAGCGCAAGAGGTAAATCAGACCCTCGATACGCGGATGGCGGACCGCGTTCGCGGGTACGCGGCGCGCGGCGACAGTAACGAACTTTCCGCGCGCATTGAAGAGTTGGAGCAAGAATGGAGCATCGAACGGTTGATTGAGACTGAAGCTTCGATAATGGGATTAACGGGCCTCGGTCTCGGCGCATTCATCAACCGTAAGTTTCTTGCGGTACCCGCTTTTGTCGGGGCTATGGTGTTGCTTCACGGGGTGCAGGGATGGTATCCGATGTTGCCCTTGTTCCGCCGACTCGGATTCCGTTCACGTGAAGAGATCGACCGGGAGAAGTTCGCCATGAAGGTAGTTCGGGGCGACTTCGTCGGAGCTGACAACGGGGAAACAGCCAGCGAAACGGAACGCGTTGGTAAGGCGCTCGCCGCTATCCGCAAATCTTGATGCTAGCGATCCAGAGGGAGAACCAATGACACCGAGCAACACAGATCAGATAGCCGACAGGGTGCGCGAGCACTCACCGAGCACTTTCAACAAAGCGATCGACCGTGAAACGGAAGGGCGCCTGCTACGGTATGCAGCGATGGGCGAAGAGGGTATAACGCGTCAGATCGAGGAACTCGAAAAAGAGTGGGACATGGAGCGGCTGTTGGAGACAAACGCTTCTACCCTAACCGTTGCCGCTATGGCCGCATTCGGTCTCACGCGGAACAAGAAATGGTTGTTCGTTCCGGGCTTCGTTATGTCGTTTTTCTTTCAGCACGCGGTTCAGGGATGGTGCCCGCCAGTGCCCGTTTTTCGTCGCGCAGGGGTGAGGACCCGCCAGGAAATCGAGCGTGAGAAATACGCGCTTAAAGTTCTTCGCGGCGATTTCAATGACTTGGGCGCTTACGAAAATGAAGGGGAGATCACGGAGAAGGCTCTTCGCGCGGTAGCGAGGTAAGTTCGCTCGCGAAACTCGCAGTGCCGTTCTACTCCTCCGTCGTATACGTTAGTTTCCCGTTCTTCAGCCTCGCCGCGGAGGTGTACGGGTGCTCGTCCGTCTTCTGAATGTTAAGAATGTGGTGGACCGTTACGCCGATAGATTTCAGGTAATCAGCAACCAGCGCCCGATGACAGCGCCACCAGACTGCTTCGGAGCACATGATCGCGGTGTTTCGGTCGGCCGCGAGGTCAAGCAGACGTTCAACGCCGACACGAAATTCGTCCGTCTCCATGTAGTCGGCATAACCTCGAAACGCCTCGTTGCGCCATACCGTGTTGCGCGAATCCTTGCGAGTTCGCCGGCGTCCGCCGAGTTCCGGGAATTCAATATACTCCGAACCCGCCTGAGTGACCGATCTTGCTAACGCGTCCTGATTGAAGTGAGGATATTTGCGCGATCCGGGAAATCGCCTGATGTCAGCGAGGACCTGGATCTCATTTACGGCGAGCAGTTCCAGAAACTCATCGATAGTGCGCGTGGAGTGCCCGATCGTCCAGATCCTCTTGCCAGCCTCGTGATTTTTGTTTCCGTTCATCTGCTCCTTTCAGGTTAGACGTTTCGGGGATGGTTGGGTGAAACTTTATCCGTGCGAGATGAATTTGTTGCGGCGGTCAAATCACATCAACCAGCGTTCGGTCTGGCCCTCGACGATGCAACGATCGAGCGCCTCGCCGATTATTACGAGTTAGTTCAGCAGCACAATCCGATACTTCATCTCGTCGCTCCGTGCACTCCGGAGGAATTCGCGACGCGCCACATTCTCGAGTCACTTACCATACTCGAGTTCATTCCGATGGATGAACGTTTTGCGGATATCGGTCCCGGCGGTGGATTGCCGTCGATTCCATGCCTGATCGTACGGAACGATCTCGAAGGGGTGCTGATCGAATC
>DASUSJ010000053.1:0-9692 GCA_036375155.1 Pyrinomonadaceae bacterium | reverse complement strand
GAAAAACAAACCCTTTTCGACCTTCTCGCCGACCGGGCGACCGCGGCTGACGACGAACTCCCGGACACAGGCGTCGGCTATGAATTAGAAAAAGCATTGTCGGCGATCTTTATCAAAACTCCGGTCTACGGCACGCGTTGTTCGACAGTCGTCACGTTCGACCGATCGTTTGAAGGACAGCTGGAAGAACGCGTCTTCGTTTAGCTGAAGAACATCCGGCGATATTTATGGTTGATCGTTTCAGTGTCGCAGACGACGAAAAAATCGATTGTGCCGAATTCGTGATCGATCACGGGGGGTCCGCAGACGCGGGCGCCGATCCGGAGGTACATGTTGAAGAGGTTTGGCAGCTCCACCGATTCACTGCTGTGAGCCACTGAGAGGTCAACGCAGTTCTTTCGCGGTACGACGCGAAAACTCTCGTGAAGACATCCCGAAGTGGCAAGATACCGCCAAGCCCGCGCCCCGACCGATTCATCGCGGGTGAAGATCGAACAACATCCGAAGAAGAAGCGTTTGCCCTCGAACCGGAGATATGTGGCGAGCCCCTTCCACAACAGAAACAGAACCTTGGTGTTCCGGTGCTCCGGGGTGATACACGCCCGGCCGATCTCGACGCCGCCCCTCAAAACGTCGGCGGGAAGTTCCTCGATCTGAAACTCGCCGTATGAATAGAACCCCGCAAGACCGCCGGAACTTTCGATCGAATTTAAACGGTATGTACCGACCGTTTTTGCTGTTGTGCGGTCAATGACGATCAGATGCCGGCATTTGAAATCATGCTCGTCAAACTCAAGCCGAGAAGGATCGTCATCAGCGGGAGCTTCGGAGAGCTCCATTCTGAAGACCTCATACCTCAGGCGCAGTGCTGATTCGACCTCCAGCAAGGTTGTCGCCAGCTTCACACGGTAGCGGCCATCAACGATCTCTATGCCGTCGGTCGCCGACCGGGCCTTGATCCGTGCATCAACAGGTAACTCTTGGGCAAGCATTCGTGTACTGAACCGGGTGTCATCGAGAACAACCGGCTACACGAAGATAATCCCTGTATCGGGTGATCCTATTCCGTTGGATCTTAGATTTTCGGAGGCTGACTTCTAATTGGGGATACTGAAAAGGCGACCGCGTTGGGTCGCCTTCCCTTTAGACAATGTCTTCAATCTTGACTGCGCCCAGATAAAGGCTCATCTCGGGCTTCTTCGGGCGGTCGTCCTTTGGAGGGTTGCCGCGCGGCGGCCGGTCTTTGGGCCGCGGCTCGATCTTCGGCGGATCCTGCTTCGGCGGGCGCTCTTTCGGACCCTGCTTCTGCGCCGAAACGCTAAAGGCGAGGCCGATGACCATCGCTATCGTGAATAAAATCTTTTTCAGGTTCTTCATCGCTCTTAATTTCCTCTTTCCTCTCTCTAACGCAATTGGGGAAGAAGGAAAGTGCGTCACTCAGCTTTTAGGCAATCACGATGCCAGACGGAGCTAAGACGTCGAGTCTGCTAATATAGTTGGAAAGATAAGATCGAGCACCACCAAATTGTTTACAAAACTTTACGATTTCCGTTATTGTCATACGAAATCGTGAATATAACAACCTAACGCGGTTCCCGAATCCGCTCACTCGGCCCCTAGCATCATGGAAAATTCAGCAACCGGAACGGACAAAATGCGGGCTATTCTGGTCATCGCAGCGACCATCGGCGTCATTGCATTCAATTGGCTTGCCGCTACCGGCCGTCTAGGTGGTGTCGACACGGGCGAGATATCGGACCGGTACCCAACATTGGTGACACCAGCCGGATACGCATTTACGATCTGGAGTCTCATCTACGCCGGTCTGATCGCGTTTAGTATCTATCAGATCCTGCCTGCCAACATATCCAGGTTCCGCTCGCTACGATCGCTTTATATCTTCAGCTGCGCACTCAACTGTGCATGGCTGTACTTCTGGCACGGCGAACAAATCGTGGTTTGCTTTGTGATCCTGCTGGCTCTCTGCATCACCTTGTTTCTTATCAACTATCAGCTCCGCGAAACCGCTTCGACCGGGGAAACCTGGGCGGTGAAGGCGCCGTTCGGGATCTACTTCGGCTGGGTCACCGCGGCGACGACCGTCAACTTCGTGATCATGCTCAAGTATCTCCGTGTGGATCTTTCCCCGACCGCCGAAACCGGGCTGGCCGTGGCGTTGATCCTGGCGGTCGCCGTGATAGCCATCACGATCAGATTGAAACTAACTAATTACTTCTATCCGCTGGCAGTCGCCTGGGCTCTGACAGCGATCGCGGTCAAGCAATCCGGACACACCGCCGTTGTCGTTGCATGCGCTATCGGCGTTGTCGCATGCCTGATCGCGACCCTGAGCTTTGTGATGAGCTTGCGATCGAGCACCCCCGCCCACGAGTCATAATCCGACGCTTGATTCATATGGATAAAGGGATCTGCATCTCGATAGCGGACAGTACCGTCGCCGGCTTCATCGAGAAGCTGAGACAGGCATCAAAGTTCGCCGATCTGATAGAGCTGCGTTTCGATTCGCTTAGCAAGTCCGAATTCAATTGTGAGGATCCTGCGCTGTCGAACGCAGTGCTCCGGGAGATATTTGAGCTGCACTCGAAAATTCCATGGATCACGACCTTTCGTCCAAAAGAACAGGGCGGCTTCCGGGAGATCTCGCGGGTCGAGCGTACGAACTTCTGGAACGGGGGGTTCGAGACCGAGATCGCGGATGTCGAAGAGGATATTGTCGAGGACACCTGGTACTGGCTTTGGGGGGGACGCATCTGCTCGTTTCACGACTTCTCGCGGGTCCCCGAAAACCTGGAAGCGATCTTTGAGAGACTTGCGGCGACCGGTGCCGAGACCGTAAAGATAGCTGCAACAGTAGAAGACCCAACGGAAGCGATCGCACTCTGGAATCTGTTTGAAGCCGGAGAGCGAGCCGGGAAACAGGTTATCCCGATCGCGATGGGAGAAGCCGGCAAATGGACGCGAATCTTAGGGCTCGCTTACGGAGCACCGATCACGTACGCCTCGGTTGAAAATGGCGGGGAAACCGCACCCGGACAGATCCTGGCCAATGATCTGCGAGACGTCTTTCGAGTAAACGAGCTTGATCGAGAGACGGCGATCTTCGGTGTCGTCGCCGGTGATACGAGCTACTCGCTATCACCGTACATGCATAACGCAGCATTCAAACACGCCCGGATGAATGCTGTTTTTGTTCCTTTCCAGGTGCACGATCTCGGCGGTTTTCTGCATAGGATGGTCCGCCCTGAGAAGCGTGAGATCAACCTACGCATCCTGGGCTTGTCGGTGACGAACCCGCACAAAGAGACGATCATTCAGTATCTCGATGAGCTTGACGAAACCGCGGCCAAGATCGGCGCGGTGAACACGATCAAGATCGACGGAACAGGGCTCCGCGGATACAACACCGATGCTCCCGGATTCATAAAACCGCTCACGGAGGCGTTCGGCGATCTGAGGGACGCGCACGTAACAGTTGTCGGAGCCGGCGGTGCGGCCAGAGCCTGCGTCTATGCGCTAAAAAATGAGGGCGCGGACGTGACCCTGCTTGTTCGTGATCCGATAAAGGCGGCGAGACTCGCAGAGGAATTTGGCGTTCGGATCCAGCAACTGGCTACTGACAACCGACAAGTGATGACCGATATTCTCGTTAACGCATCACCCCTCGGGACTCGAGGGAAATATGAGAACGGAGCCATCGCAAGTTCCGATGAACTTGCCGGCGTAAAACTCGTCTATGATCTTGTGTACAATCCATCTGAAACGCGGCTTCTTCGTGAAGCAAGGAGCGCCGGTGTAGCTACGATCGGCGGACTCGACATGCTGATCGCACAAGGAGCAAAGCAGTTCGAGATCTGGACCGGCCGCGAAGCTCCCCTGGGCGTCATGCGATCGGCGGTCCAAGAACGGTTAAAATAACCTATGGCTGAAGCACTCAATTGCCCGAACTGCGGGGGAGCAGTTGCAAGCGATCGCACGCAATGCGAGTTCTGCAATTCACGTCTCAAGACCGTCGCCTGCCCATCATGTCTTGGCCTGATGTTTCTCGGCAATAGATTCTGTGGTCACTGCGGTGCAAAAGCTACGAATATTGAAGTGGTCGCTAACGATAAGGCGGGCGATTGTCCGAGGTGCAAACTCAAACTCGAATCGCTGGTGATCGACACCATACCAGTCCGAGAATGCACGAAGTGCGGCGGATTCTGGTCGAACGTCGAGACGTTCGAGCAGATATGTGCGGATAAGGAAAAACAATCCTCCGTTTTGAGTTTCATCTCTTCTCACCCTGCAGAGCAACAAAGCCAACCGCCCATAAACTATGTTCCGTGCCCCGACTGCAAGCAGCTGATGAATCGTAGCAACTTCGCGCGTTCGTCAGGAGTGATCATCGATCTCTGCAAACAGCATGGCGTTTGGTTCGACGCGGACGAGCTGCCGAAGATCATCGCCTTCATCGACAAAGGCGGACTTGCTCGGGCGCGTGAAAAAGAGAGGATCGCATTGCAAGACGAGCGCGGGCGTCTTCGCAACGAACAACGAAAGCTCGCGATGATGGAACGACGATCCGGCGGCCGCGGATATGAACGGGATGAGGATTCGGGCTGGGGCAGCGTAATATCCGCCTTATTCGATCTGTGATGAACGAGCGGTACAGCAGACAGATCCTGTTTCCGGAAATTGGTAAAGCTGGTCAGGAAAGACTTCGGAAGGCGCGGGTGCTGATACTTGGTTGCGGTGCGCTCGGTGCCTCACATGCCGAAATGTTATCCCGGGCCGGGGTTGGTCACCTGAAGATCGTCGATCGCGATTTCGTCGAGTTCACGAATCTGCAGCGGCAAACTCTCTTTAAAGAAAGCGACGCCGCGGATCGCCTGCCAAAGGCGGTTGCGGCGAAAACACGTATAGCTGAGATCAATTCGGAAGTCGATGTCGAACCCTTGGTTGCCGACGTTAATCAATCGAATGTGGAGCAGTTGCTATCTGACGTGGACTTTGTGCTCGACGGAACGGACAACTTTCAAATTCGATATCTGCTCAACGACGCATGTATCAAACACAATAAAACCTGGATATACGGCGCGGCTGTGTCGAGCTACGGAACGACCATGACGATCGTTCCGGGAGAAACGCCATGCTTGCGATGCATTTTCGAGGAGATGCCCGACGCGGCAAGCTCGCCGACGTGCGATACGGCGGGCGTCATCATGCCCATCATTGCGATGGTGTCCGCGACGCAGGTTTCCGAAGCGCTCAAGCTGATCGTCGGCGATCGCGATGCCATGCACGGGTCACTGGTACAGTTCGATGTGTGGCAGAACGACTGGCGGAAGATAAAGCTTTCGAAACCAAATCCTGATTGCCCGGCGTGCGGCCAACGCCGCTTTGATTTTCTCGACGCCGAAGGGCAAGAGTTTGCGGCGGTTCTGTGTGGGAGGAATGCGGTTCAGATCTCACCTGCAAATGCAACGACGATCGACCTCGAAACGTTCGCGAATCGTGTGGCGCATCTAGGCGAGGTGAAGCAGAACGAGTATCTCGTGCGATTCAGCGAAGACGAGAAAGAGATCACGGTTTTTCGCGATGCGCGAGCGATCATCAAGGGAACCGACGATATTTCCATGGCGCGTTCTCTATATGCGAGGTATGTAGGGACCTGACGCGTCTTTTTGCAACGTCGCCACCGGACTGGAACGCAGGCATCCCCGTCTGCAACGTTGTGGCTTCCGCGGAGTTAAACCACTAACATGTCGACTGACAAAGGGCTCTTTCGTGCTTGGCACTCATGCAGGCGGGACGCCTGCGTTCCAGTCCGTTGACGCGTTCCAGACGCTCGAGCCATTGTCAGCCCGCGTCCCATCATCTTTTGGAATAGTTGTAGACTGTAACTGAATTAAACTAGCTACAGTTTTCGCGTTAGATAGCGGGGGCAAATATATGGAACGCAGACCAAAGGTTGTGATCGTCGGCGGTGGTTTTGGCGGGCTTTGGGCGGCAAAGGAACTTGCTAACACACCGGTCGATGTGACGCTCATCGACCGGAAGAATCATCACGTGTTCCAGCCGCTGCTCTACCAGGTAGCGACCGCCGTTCTCTCGCCCGGCGAGATCGCGCAGCCGATCAGGCGCATCCTGCACTACGCGAAGAATATCGAGGTCATTTTGGGCGAGGTTGTCGACTTCGACATCGCTAATGATAAGGTCAGGCTCGAGGACGGAACCGAAGTCGGTTTCGATTACCTGATCGTTGCCGCCGGGGCTCGCCACGCCTACTTCGGACATGACGATTGGGAAGTCTCAGCGCCTGGATTAAAGACGATCGAGGATGCCGTCGAGATCCGCCGCCGCGTGCTGCTGGCGTTCGAGCTGGCCGAACGTGATGCGTATCTGAAAGGCGAGCATGATCCGTTGAATTTTGTCGTCGTCGGCGGTGGCCCGACCGGTGTCGAGCTGGCCGGTGCGATCGCCGACATTGCGCGCCAGGCTCTCGCTAAGGATTTCATGGCGATCGATACGCGCAAGGCGCGCGTTGTGCTTTTTGAAGGTTCGGACCGGGTGCTAGGGACATTTGCAAGCGATCTGTCCGAGAGCGCGAAGTCACAGCTCGAAGATCTTGGTGTCGAGGTCAGATTGAACAGCTTTGTAACGGACATTGCTCCCGGCAAAGTAAAAGTCGGTGAGGAATGGATCCATTGCGACGTCGTTCTCTGGGCGACCGGGGTAGCGTCGTCACCGATCGGCAAGCATCTGGGCGTTGAGACCGACAAAGCGGGACGCGTCTTCGTCCAGCCGGATCTCACGATACCCGGCAAGCAGAATGTATTTGTGATCGGCGACATGGCGTCGATCAAACAGGAAAATGGCGAGCCTGTACCGGGTGTCAGTCCGGCTGCCATGCAGATGGGAACCGCGACGGCGAGGAACATCCTTGCCGATCTGAAGGGACGCGAGCGGAAGATATTCAAATACGTCGACAAAGGAACCATGGCGACGATCGGCCGGAGCAAGGCGATCGCGCAGCTTGCCGGCATGAAGTTCAAGGGTCTTATCGCGTGGCTGATGTGGCTCGGCTTACACGTCTTTTTCCTGATCGGATTTCGAAATCGCTTTGCTGTGATGTTCTCCTGGTTCTGGGCTTACCTGACGCGCGAACGGAGTGCCCGACTTATTACCGGTGACGCAGACGATCTCCGCGACGCGGTCTTATTTCTCAAGGGCGAGGCGGGCCAGCAGGTATTGGACCGCCTTGCCGCTAAGAAAACACTGGCGGCGAAGGTGTCAGACGGATCAAGCTCGGGCCGGTAAGGTAGGTAGGAGACTCGGCTCCGTTAGCAGCGGAATATTTGTAGAAACGGATTTGATGATCAGTCGAGCTCCGTAGGTCCGGCAGGCATGTCACTCCTACGGAGCTTTGTTGCTTTCTTTCGAGCGCCTTTACAAAGCATGTCGCTCCGACTGAACGTTCGTCCAGACCGACCCTTTCGCTCGCACCTTCGTCCCAATTATGTTTATATTTTGTCGGACGCCGATTTACCCTTAAACAAATGAAACTGACGTTTATTCTCGCACTGACTATCTCTTTGTCGTCGATCTCCACCGCGAGCGAGCCCTCCATCTGGACGGTTGCATCGCGAGCCGACGTTCTGAAAGGCGATTCGCGTGGTGTCTCGATAGACGCGAACGGCGCTATCAGTCTCGCACCTAAACTGACCGAGATCTACAAGACCGAACAGCCCTACATCTGGTCGACCGCCATCGACCAGGCCGGCAACGTCTTTCTCGGAACAGGAAGTGACGGGCGGGTGTACAAAGTTTCGCCGACCGGAACCGGCGCGCTCTTTTCGGATCTCACGGAGCTTAATGTAACGGCACTGGCCATCGGACGCGGCGGTGAGCTGTTCGCGGCAACCTCTCCGGATGGCAAGGTCTACCGGATCGACGGCGCGGGAAAAGCTGATGTTTATTTTGAACCGAAAGAGAAGTACATCTGGTCGCTCGCCGTCATGGGCGACGGTACTCTCGCGATCGGTACAGGAGAAGCGGGAAAGATATATCGCGTGCGTTCGGCAGGTGCAACGGCCGAGGCATCGCTTCTATTCGACACGAGCGAGACGCACATTATTTCGCTCGCGGTTGATCGACAGGGAAACCTTTATGCCGGTACCGATTCGAATGGACTTGTGATGCGTTTTGGGGCGGACGGGAAACCGTTTGGCGTACTCGATTCGCCGCTTCGCGAGATTCACGAGCTCGTCGCCGGGCCGGACGGATCTATTTACGCACTCGCTCTTGGTGAATCCGCATCGGTCGCCAAGCCTGCCGCGGCTCCGTCGCCGTCGGCTGGGCCTACGGAATCAAAAACGGTCTCGACCGAGAAACCGAACCCTACCGCAGCACCCACACCGGAAAAAAGCCGGTATGATCTGACCGGTGCGAAATCTGCAGTTTACCGAATTTTCTCGGACGGAGGCAGTGACATAATCTGGGCGTCCACAAGCGTAACGGGTTTTTCGATATACGCACACCAGACGGGTAGCGGCGTCCTTCTTGGCACATCCGACAAAGGACGCATTTATAACATCACGAATGCCGGCCGCGAAACGCTCGTCCTTCAATCCGATGCGAATCAGATATCGACGATAAGAAGCCAGGGTTCGAATCTATACGCGACATCCAGCAACCAGGGACGGTTGTTCAGGATCGGCCCCGAGACGGTCGTCGAAGGCAGCTACGAATCAGCCGTACTCGATGCAAAGGCTGCGGCAACCTGGGGACGGATCTGGTGGCAGTCAAATGGAAACGTGCAGATCCAGACCCGGAGCGGAAATACAGAGAAGGCGGACGAGACATGGAGCCCCTGGACGGCCGTCGGCGGCGACAATCGCAGCGGACAGGTCGCCAGTCCGAAAGCACGATATCTGCAATGGCGTGCTTTGCTGCGATCGGGCGGTAGCGCTGTTCTGAATGAGGTCTCGGTTTCGTATCTTGCACGCAACATCGCCCCGGAAGTTTTGTCAATAACGATCCTGCCGACGAACGTCGGGCTCGTCGCGAACCCGTCTATCCAGATCGATCCAAACATCGAACAATCCGGTCTCGATCCAGCGACGTTCGGCCTGCCTCAATCGAATGTGCCGCCGCGGCGCGTTTACCTTCGCGGGGCACGATCGTTCCAGTGGACCGCCGAGGACCGCAACGGCGACAAGCTTGTCTACGATGTCTTCTTCAAAGAAGCGATCGAGACGAATTACAAACTGCTGCGTCAAAACATCAGCGAAAATTTCTTCTCGCTCGACGGACCGTCACTCGCTGACGGGAGATACACGCTCCGGATCGTCGCGAAAGACATGCCGGCCAATCCCGCTACGGCTTCGCTGACCGGAGAGCGTACTAGTGAACCGTTTGATATCGATAACACACAGCCCGTCGTCACGAGTTCAGACTCCATACAGATCACGCCGACCGGTGCACGCGTTGTGTTTACCGCAGTGGACAGATCAAGCTACCTGACGCGGGCCGATTACAGTGTCAACGGCGGAGACTGGTTTACCGTGTATGCCGACGACGGCATCTCCGACGGACCCAACGAGAGATATACGGTAGAAATCCCGCTCGCCGCACCGGGTGAATACACCGTGACTCTGAGGGTCTTCGATTCGCAGGGAAACGTCGGGAAC
>DASUSJ010000052.1:0-15636 GCA_036375155.1 Pyrinomonadaceae bacterium | reverse complement strand
TCGGCCTCGCAGTTATTACTACACAGACTTTTCTACGCATTTTTGCCTGGGGTTTATGGGGAACTGAAATCTAAACTTCGGGGAGTGGCGTTCTACGGGTCCAGATCATTAAAGCTTAGCAACTGACCCTGGGCGAGGTCGCGACGCAGCCGCCTGCCTACGATTCGCGGCAACTCCGACGCGGCCAATCCAACTCCCGGTTTCTTAAGCTGAAAGTGATTCTGGTCAAGGACCGTTCCTTCCGCGATGAATGATGCCGCGTACAGACTCTTAGTGAAGATCTTGCGGAGCTCTTCGCCTTCACGCGCGGCACTCTCCTTCTCGACCGGATGAGCAAGCATCGATTCGATATCTCGAACACCTTCGACCAGCTCGCGAAGCTCGGCTGTCGTGACCGAAGCTTTCACATCGGGACCGAACATCTCGCGGCTCATGGTAACGTGAACCTCCAAAACCTCGGCGCCGAGCGTCGCCGCGGCCAGCCCGGCAAAGATCTTTCCCGAATGGTCGGACAAGCCGGCGGCACACCCGTAGCGGGAACGAATCTCACTGATCAGATTGAGGCCGGTCTTTTCCGGGGGACACGGATATGCGGTCGTGCACTGGAGGACGGCCTTTGGAGTCGAACCGGGAAATCTCGAGACGGCCTGGTCAAGTTCGGCCCAGTCGCTTATGCCAGACGAGAGGATCACCGGGTCGCCCGTGTTTGCGATCTCGTCGAGCATCGGAACATTGCCGATCTCACCTGATGCGATCTTCCAAACACGCATTCCAAGATCTTTTAGCAACCGGCAAGCTTCGAGTGAAAAGGGCGAGCTGAGAAAAAGTAATCCGCTCGCGTCCGCGTGTTCTTTCAAACCTGACCATTGGTCAGCCGTAAATTCCATGCGTCGCCAATAGTCGTATCTTCTCTCATCCTGCGGACTAAATCTTATCCGCCACGGTTCATCGGGCGTGCTCTCGGCTGCGGCAATATGCGTCTGAAACTTCACTGCATCTGCGCCGGCGCGCGCGATCGCGTCGATGAATGCGTGGGCCTGACCCAGGCTCCCATCGTGAGTTTGAGCGACCTCGCCGATGACCAGGCACCGACCCGGTCGTTCGGCGGCCTTTGTACCGGCGAGACACCTATCCCGGAATGTTTCCGACATCAGAAATTCGAGTTATAGAGGCGTGTTCAGAAGAGCGGCCGTGGAGTTCTGCCGCGACGTTCATTATCCGAGATTCAGAGGCTGCAGTGACTGTTCTTCGGCAAACTGTTGCCCCGCATCGTGGTAATAACTATAACGGCTGTAAACGTGCTTGTTCCACGGGACCGCGTTGACGACCATTCCGACGACTTTCGCACCCACGCTCTGGAAAAGTCGCTGCAGTTTGAGCAGCGAAGCGGTCGAGCTTAAGCCGTCTCGGACAACGATTATCACCGAGTCGACAATCGTCGAGATTATCGTGCTGTCGGCGAAATACAGGGCCGGCGGCGAGTCGACGACAATATGGTCATATCTACGGCTAAGCCTTTGAAGAAGCCAAGTCATCTGTTCGGACGCGAGCAGATTTGTTGGATTCACTGAATGCTCGCCTGCGGTAAGGATATGGATATCGCTGGTCGGATCGACCTGGATAGCTTCGTCGATCAGCTCATCTTTTAGGGTGTCCGCAGCAAGAAGTGTCGTAAGCCCGACTTTGTTCGGAATACGCTTGATTGCATCGATTCTCGGACAGCGAAGATCGGCGTCGATGAGCAACACTTTCTTGTTGGCCTCCGACAACCGCAATGCAAGGTTGAGGGCTGTCACCGTCTTTCCTTCGCGCTCTTCACCTGAAGTCACAAGAATGCTCTTCGGCGGTCCGCCGGCACGGGACAACATCAAATGCGTGCGCATTTGGATGTACGATTCGGCGATCTCAGGTCGTTCGAAGAGGGCCAGGTCGTAGCGCTCGTGCCGAGCTCGTTTTGCCCTGCCGGGGAAGAGTTTCTGGAATCCAAATCGTCCGACGATACCACCTGCGGTAGCGGGGATCGCCGCAAGCAGGGGGATTCCGACCGACTCCTCGAAGTCTTCGGCGTAATGGATCGAATCGTCGATCCAGCCGAGGAACAATGCCAATCCGCAGCCGACCAGCAGAGACGTGAAGAACGCGATCAAGATCGTCTGCGACCGTTCCGGGCCGGCCGGAATGAGAGGTGTTGCCGCCCGTTCGGAAACCAGTACGTTGTTCGGAGTGTCGTTGAGAATGACGTCGTTTTCTCTAGATCGCTGGAGGAGGCTGGCAAGTAGGGTCTTGTTGGTATCCACCTCCTGCTGAATGATCTTGTAATTGATCGACGCTTCGTTTTGGCGGATCACTTCTTCCCGCTGCTGAGTGAAAACAGCTTTGAGTTTTTGCTCGCGGTCCGTCGCTTCATCGAGCCGCTCCTTTAACCGAGCGAGTTGAACGTCGTTTGCCCGGCGTCTAAGCTGGCCGAGCTGATTCTCCACGTTCTCGATCTGCTTACGAACTTGAACGACTTCCCACCACTCGTCCGTATACTCCGTTTTTAGCTGTGCAAGTTTTTGCTTCAGTCCCGTAAGCTGGCCATCCAGCGCGACAACCTGCGGATCAGCTCCTTCGGCGATCGCATTCCGCATGACATTCTGGTACGCCGCCTGGTACGCGGTCTGGGCGGCAATCCGGTCGTTCTCCGCTTGCCCAACCTGCGAGTTCAAAGCTCCAAGACGCTGCACAACCGTGTTCTGGGTCGCATCCGGAGACACGATCTGCTTATCTCTCGAATAATTCACCAGCCGTTCTTCACCGGACCGAATCGACGCCTGCAGCTCAGCGACACGCTTTTGGAGGAAGTCGCCAGCCGACGCGTGCGTCCTGACCTTCAGTTCGAGATTCTGTAGAACATAGGTGTCCGCGATCGCGTTGACGATCTTTGCCGCCAGTGCAGGGTCGCCGTGTGTGTAGGCGATCTCGATCAGACGCGTGTCCCGTACAATGGTCCGGTTGTCCTTGACCGGCGTCACAACAAGATTCTGTTTGATCGCGTTCGCAAGCGGAATGTATTTGTCGCGGTCAAGCTCCGCTGTCGCGGGATCGTTACTTGTCAATTCAAGAGCGGGCGATTTCTCGCCAGGAGTAGACTCGGCAGCCGCGGGCTTCGGATCATCCCCGGCACCGACGAGCTTCTTGATGTTCTGCCACGCTGTTGCCCTTCTCCCTCCGTACGCATTCCGGAAGGTTGGATTGTTCGCGAGGTCGAGGTTCTTTGCGACACGCATAAGCAGCCCCGATCCCTCAAGCACCTGCAACTGGGTTGTAAAATAGGTTGGGTCGTTTGCCGCGTTGCTAATGATGATCGGGCCGGATCCACTTCCGCCGCCGGTCGGCAATACATTGTTCTCGGCGTTCACTTGAACGCGAGCTCGGGAGGTGTAGTAGTCCGGTTTCTGCGCAACATAGAGAATGGAAGCAGCGGTCACGACGACCGTGATCGCAACGATCAAGATCAAATGCTTCCGAAGTGTCGCGAGAAAGTTCCGCAGCATCAGCTTTTCACTACCCTGCGGTTCCGCCGCACCGTAGTAGCTCTCGCTGTAGAATTCCGTCGGCTCGGCAGGATACCCTGGATTGTACGGGCCGATCTCGGTGTTCTTCTGGTTTTCGTCCAACTGCTTCATAACACCTGCTTCAAAAGAAAAATTCCCTCACCACCGGCTAAGGCACTATCACCGGCACCCGAGTGAATACCGGAACCACGGAGCGGAATATGTCCGTCAAGAACTTTCTGGTTCCAGACGGTCCCGGCACGTCGACGATGTCGTTTGGCTCAAGGAGAATGTCTTCACGCGTGCCGGCCCGGATTTCTTTGAAATTCACGAAGATGTCTTTCTTAGAAAGGCTCCCGGGAATCTGTCGCGAAATCTTCACCTTGTCCAGCTGAGCTCCCGGCGCCGCGCCCCCTGCCATCGCGAACGCCGTCGAAAGGGTGACCGGATCTTTCAGGTTCACCGTCGTCGCGCTTTTTACGCTTCCGACAACGAACGCTTGTTTTTGTTCAGCCTGGGCCACGCGAACTATATCGCCGCCGCGAAGAAGCGGATTGGCGTCCGCTGCTCCGTCAAGAAGGTCCTTGATATTGATAGATATAATCTCGGGTTCGCCTTTGTCTGGGGACCACTGCACTGCGGTGTAGGTGTTTCCGTTTTTTTCGCAGGCCAACCCGGACGTTCTAAGTAGCTGCAGTTCGTTGCTCGCAGTTGCCGCCGGCCCATTAACGAATGTGAGGAGTTCGAGAAGACGGACCGGACGCTGAAGCTGAAAGCGGCCAGGAGAATTAACCGCTCCGATCACAGCGACCGTGTTGGAATTGAACTCCCGAACCGAAATGTAGACCTGAGGATTCAGAATATACTTGCGGTATTTCTCCGTTATAACGGATGCGAGCTCGGATTCAGTCAGGCAAGCCGCTTGGATCGGTTCGTCCAGCATGAGTAGTCGAACGCGTCCGTCGTTTCCGATCCGAAGACCGTCCTGGGTCAGCAGATCCTGCTTCAAGACAGTAATGCGTATTACGTCGCCCGGGCCCAGCTGGTAAGCGTTTCCCGATTGCGGTAATGCTTCTCCCGTCGCTTCAGGCTCTTGTCCGAACGATCCAGCCGACATCATCAAGACGACAGCGGCTGAGATAAGCGCTCTTAAGGTCCCGTCAATAACCTGACGAAATCGGGGGCTGGCAAGGTGTCGTTGCATGGTCATCAATACGCGCGGAAGCGTCGAGAATAAAGAGCCTCGCGAAGATGGTTTGGACATCCAAGGTTTAGTACCGTGGTTCCGATCACTACCATCTTTTCCTGCTGTGAATCGATAAAGCGTCCCCGCAGCGGGAAGTCTCCCTCTTTTACTATCACTCTGTCGCGCAACCACTGCCAGAACTGCTTCTGCGTAGTCCAGTACTGCCGGCCGTCGTGACAGAGCACCAGGGCGTTGTTTTTCTTACGCTTCGCCCTGCGTTCGTCTTTTCTTTTCTTCCGTTCTTCTAATTTTGCACTCATACCTGGTGAAACACGTCGATCCCTCGGTAAAGCGAATGTCACTGATACCAATTACCCCGAGGGGAAATCTCTTACGGAGACACGAGCTGGAATTTTGTTCAGGTCAACCTGGAAAAGCATTCTCGGAGCCAAACCCGTTCCCGTTGCCACTTGGGATTTCGACGAGTTTCTCGTTGAAGGCATGAACCACGAGCTCCAGGCGACTATTTACCTTCAATTTCTCAAATATCGAAGTCAGGTGATGTCGGACAGTCGTTTCAGTTATGAACAGGCTGTCAGCTATCGCCTTGTTTTTCATTCCTTTGCAAATAAGGGTAAGAACCTCACGTTCGCGGCTCGTTAATCCCTCGCAGTTATAAGAAAAAAGTTTTTCAGGCAACGACTTCTTTTCCTTGACGAGTTGCTGAATCGCAGCCACCATCATCTTTCTTTGAAACCAGAGATCACCCGTACTGACTTGGCGGATCGCTTTGAAAAGCGCCTCGGCCTTTTTCTCCTTGGAGAAAATGCCGTTTATGCCGAGCTCCAGATACTTCTGCTGAAGTTCCGATTGCTTTGAGTTTGTCAGAACAAGTATCGGGGTCTCATTTGGCAACGATGACCGAAACGCGTCGAGGTTCCCGTTGTCAATTGCAGCAGCGTCTACCAGGAATATATCCGGCTGTGAGCCGTTCACAACCGTCAATGCCTCGTGCAAGTCCGCGGCCTCCCCAACCACAGTGAAGGACTCTTCGCACTCGAGGAGTAACTTAAGTCCGCTGCGAAAAATCAGGAAGTCGCCAACAACTACAATCTTAATCACTTCGTTTTCTTCCACCGGTTAATCTCCGTTGCTTAAGATTGAAACGCCCAAAATCCCTTGATGACTTTCTCCAGGGACACCATTCTCCTGAGCCGTCCGATATGGACAGTCGCGCTGACTTTGCAGTTCGACAAAGCCTCAATTAGCTGTGCGCCCAGGTAAAGGGTGAAATCCTGTAAGGAATAACAAAAACTTACTCTAAAAAGTACAAGTGGGAATCGAATAAAAGTGCAAACTTTACTGGACCAATTAGCGGTACCTAAACCGAATGCCTATATGTTTAGGCCGGCCAGCTAGCTCAATTGTCCTATCCCCTCGTAGTAAGATCCGGCTCGGGCTGCTGTCCAATCGTACTGCATCACTGCTCATCCATTTGGCTTTACAATACCGGTTTGGTAGGCAAAGATTGCCAGATTCAGCCGGTCCTCAACGTGCAGTTTGCTATAGATAGAACTCAGATGGTGCCGAACCGTCGCTTCGCTGATCTCCAGGCGCTTCGCTATCGCCTTGTTATTCATTCCATAGCCGACCAACTCTATTATCTCGACCTCTCGTCTGGTCAGTTGGTGGACACGTGACCCGCGGCGGGAACCGTTAACGCCATTTTTTGCTGAGCCGTTAAGCAATTGATCCATCAAACGCTGGTTAAGCCACACCTCGCCTTCGAACACCTGCTGGATAGCCCGTTTCAAAACGCGAATATTCTGGTTTGCGCCCACGATTCCCCGGACCCCCAATTTGAGTGAGGCGGGCTGATCGAGGTTACTGTTCGGGCTGGACAAAACGATGATCTTGACGCTGGGAGCTTTTTGAGCAAGATCGGCAATAAAACCGATCTGATGGCCTTCATCGTCCATCAAACAAAGCAGCGCAATATCGGGCGGGTTAGCCGCTGCCATTTCCAACAACTGCGAATGATTTTCCGCAACGTTTACTATTTTTATCGATTTGTCGGACTCAAGCAGGGCCTTAAGGTAGTCACTTACTAATTCGAGTGACGCCAAAACACTTATTGTTATCGGCCTTCGTCCATTTCGCGCGTGAGAATAGTCCATAACTCCTCAATGGATACGACACCGCCGTACCCCCGTGGGAGTTCAGAAAGTACTACCAGGAAGAAGCTCAAAGAGCTTACTTCTCAAAATTAAATGCAATTCTAAGTATAGGGCTGTGCACGACAGTACACTGATTCCACGAGATTTTCAATACTTTTTTTGGCACTTTTGTGGAATAGCTTTGGCCCATAACATCACAGTATCTGGTACTTTTAGGTACGATACTCTCCTGGTTCCTTACCGCTCTGGCCGCAAGGGCGCGAGACGGTAGCTATTAAGACGCTGAATATGTAGCGACTTCCAATCCTATTACCAAGTTTTTCGGAGGGCAGTACGTATTGGACGCTTCTCAGACGTTCGTTTGCCAATTATTTCTACCCACGCCCAAAAAAACGTACGTGCTCTTTGATGCCACTCGATCCTATTCGTCTGCCACAGCGTGAAATCTAAAAAGGACCAAAACTTTTCGGCCTGAGAGCTGGCCGCTTCGATGCAAAATTACCGGGTGGAAACCGGAAACCGCATAAAAGCGATCAAGTGACCGGTCGCGGAAGCCGCTTACCCGAGGCCGGGCCCATGCGTTAAGATGTTCGTTGCCGACAAAGGGTCTTGACCGTCATAGCTCAAGGAGGGTTCACAATCACTTGTCCATTCGACCGACGCCACACGCGTCCACCGTACGTTCCGAATGCCATCACTGCGACATTGGTTTAGCGAATCTATTATTGTTCGTATAGTTGCGGGCCTTGCCCTGGCGGCGGCCATCCTTTTTGCGATCGGCTGGCTTATAAAGAGTCCTTTCAAAGAATACCCGGCCGCCCTTGATTCGTCGGTCCGGTACGCGCTCAGACAAACGCAGTCACCGATGTGGACCGCGTTGTACCTTACGGTTACAAAGCTCGGCTCGACCCTCTACCTCAGCATTGTCGGATGCATCGCCGGTCTGGGCTTCATCGTGGTTCGCTGGTTTCGGCCCGTCCTGCTCTTGATCATCGTGATGGCCGGGCAGGCCGTGCTGCACCACGGCTTCAAATGGTTATTCGCACGTCCGCGGCCGTCTGCCTTGATCAGTTATCGCACAGCAGAAGGTTCGAGCTTTCCGAGTGGCCATGCTATCGGCGCGGTCTGCCTGTATCTGGCCATTGCCTGGATCATCAGTGTCCGCCTGGAGAATCCCGCGGCTAAGTTCGGTATCTGGATCTTTGCAGTTCTTCTGGTCTTCCTCATCGGTATGTCCCGTGCCTATATCGGAGTGCACTATCCGACCGATGTTGTGGCTGGTTTTCTCGCCGGTGCGGTCTGGACCGCCGCGGTGATGTCTTCCGATCGGAGCGAACTTTAGTTTTCCGTATCGTTTTTATCGGTTTAAGATTCTGATATGCCCGAGCTCGAGCACGAACATACGTCCGAGGCGATCGCGGACCGCATCGCCACCTCGAACCACAATTACGTTCGCGATTTCATTTATGGCGGCATCGACGGCGCGGTCACGACGTTCGCGATCGTTTCGGGCGTTGCCGGTGCCGGCCTCTCGCCGGGCATCATACTCATCCTTGGATTCGCCAATCTGCTTGCTGACGGCTTTTCGATGGCCGCGAGTAATTATCTCGGCACCCGAGCGGAACAGGATGATTACCAGCGCCTGGAAAAGATCGAGTATCGCCACATCAGGCTCGAACCTGAAGGCGAACGCGAAGAGATCCGACAGATCTATCGCGAAAAAGGATTCGATGGTGAAGAGCTGGAAAAGGCGGTCGAACTGATCACGGCGGATGACGAACGCTGGGTCAAGACGATGCTGACCGAGGAGTATGGTCTCCCGGCGGAGATCCGCTCTCCGTGGAACGCAGCATTTGCCACATTCGCCGCATTCGTCGCGTGCGGCCTGGTTCCGCTACTGCCATATCTGTTCGGCACGGGATCATCTTTCCTGACGTCTTGCATCATGACCGGTGTAACGTTCTTTCTCATCGGCTCGTTCAAATCGCGATGGTCGACATCGGGCTGGTTTCGGTCGGGATCGGAAACGTTCCTTGTCGGCGCGCTTGCCGCAGGGATGGCCTACGGCGTCGGAGTATTGCTGAAGGATATCGCAGGTGTTTAGTAAGATCAGGTTTCGTTTCTCGAAGTCTCCTGTCCACTCTACCCCGTGTCCTTCCGCGTTTACGTACTTGTATCTTTCAAAAACGCTGCGCAGATCAGTGTGATTTCGTGTTGTGCGTGATTAGTGCGATTTCGTGTGCTTCGTGTGAGTTAGTGCTTCCAGGTATTCGGCGACCAACTGGAACCGCTCAGTCACACGAAACCACACGAAAGGAACACGGAGCGCGCGGGCGTCATTAAACACCCGGAGATGATCAAATTGCGACTCGGAGGCTCCCGTCGGAGTCTATATAATCGAGACATGATCGCAGTACTTCGAACCCTTGTCTTTGTCGTGTTCCTCACCTCCGGGATGACGGCGCAACTTCCGCGTGATAAGGACTATCTTGTCTACGTTCTCTCGGAGTCCGCCGATAAGATCACGCTGGTTCGTTTCGGTCCGAAGGGCGCTTCGGTCGAACGGACTTTCGACACCGGCAGCATGCCGACGGACATCGACGGGCCGCACGGGCTCTCGATCTCTCCGGACAAAAAGTTCTATTACGTGTCGCTTTCGAACGGCCGGCCGTTCGGATCGGTCTGGAAGTATGATGCGTCGAATGATGCCGTGCTCGGGCGCGTGCAGCTTGGATATTTTCCGGCGACCATGGACCTTTCAAAGGACGGTCAGTTCTTGTTCGCGGTTAATTTTAATCTGCACGGCGATATGGTCCCTTCGTCAGTTTCGGTTGTAGCTACGGGGCCGATGATGGAGATAGCCCGAATTCAAACCTGTACGATGCCGCATGGCTCGCGCTTAAATCCGCAGGGAACGAAGCATTATTCGGCATGCATGATGGATGACATGTTGGTCGAGATCGATACCGCCACATTGAAAGCGTCAAGGCATTTTGTTCTGACGAAAGGTAGGGAGATGGGGATGTCAGGTGCTCCGGCGGTCATGTCGAAGCCGGTCCCGGCGTCGACACCTGCAAACTCTCAACACAGACACAACACCGGCGGCCACGGAATGGATCCGCCGAAGCCGGGCGATATGAGATGCTCGCCGACGTGGGCGCAACCATCGACCAATGGAGCTTCCATTTTCGTCGCGTGCAATAACTCGAATGAGATCGTAGAGGTTGATTCCGTTAGCTGGAAAGTCAAAAGGCGCATGGCATCGGGGGATGGTGTTTACAATCTCGCGGTTACCAAGAACGGACGTCTCATCGCGACAAACAAACGCGATCAGTCCATCTCGATCTTCGATCTTGCCGGCGATCGCGAATTAACTCGGCTGAAGACGAAACGAAAAGTACTGCACGGCGTCGTTGTCTCGCCCGATGATCGCTACGCGTTTGTTTCGGTTGAAGGGGTCGGCTCGGAGCCGGGAACGGTGGAGATCATCGACCTCAACGCATTGAAGATCGTCGCGACCGTGGATGTAGCGCAAGAGGCGGCAGGGATAGATTTTTTGAGGATTGAGGAACCGAAGAGGAATTGACGACTACCACAGCCCCAAGCGCCCGGATCACGCCAATGGACTGAAACGCAGGCGACCCGCAGCCTACGTTCTAGTTCTTGCGGTATCCGCGAGTCGCCGACGCAAATCCAAAATCCAAAATCTAAAATGCATTCACTGTCCCGGTTCCGTTGTCGATCCCTTGAACTTCGGCGCTCCAAGCTTCACGATCCACAAGCCGGTGTTGATGTCGTTGAAGAAGATCATGCCCCTGTGCGGTTGGGCTCCCCATGTGAATGGCAGGTTCGGGCGGAAGCCTTCCGGATGCCCGGTCCAGAGATTTGCGATCTCGCGTCCCTGAGCGTAAAGATCTCCGCGGAGCTCGCCCGAGACATCCAGTACCCGGGCACCACCGTTGTAATAACCGAGATACATCTTGTCGTCCTCGACCCACATGTTGTGAGCACCGGCTTCGGGTACGGGGTATTCCGCGACCTTACGCGGATTCGCGATGTCCGATACATCGACGACATGGAATATTCCGCGCACCGGTATCCGCGCTTTCGCCTGGATGTCGAAGATCGGCGGGAAAACCTCGTCGCCGACGAACACGTAATTTTTATAGCGAAAGACGGAGTGTGTGCCAGCAAGCCAGCCGTTTCCGTACAGCTCGTGATGATTGAAACGAAACTGGCTGACGAGCACAGGCTTCTCCGGGCTGCCGCCTTTCATCCCGTTCCCGACATCTAGAATGATCAGACCGTCACGCCAGTATGCGAGATAGGCAAGGCCGTCCTTCACCTGGAGGTCGTGCAGGTACCGGCCCGCGACCTCCTCACCCTCTTTTGTACGGATGGTCGTCAGTAGGGAGTGTTCGACCTGCCAGCGGCCGACTTCTTTCGGATTCTTTACATCGCGAAAATCGATAACGCGCATCGAGCCGGTCGCATCGTCCGTCAGGTAGACATAATGCCCGTCGATGAAGGCACTATGGACGCCGCCTGTGACGGTCGCGGTGTACTCGGATAGGATCTTCGGGTGCGCGAGGTCGGACGTGTCGAGAAACACGATGCCGTTCTTTCTGTTCGATGCACCTTCGCGCGTGATAACACCGATCTTTCCGTCGGCGGTCGTGCTGACGTCATTGATGATCCGCGCGTCAACCTTTAGAGTTTCGGTCAGCTTTGGATTAGCCGGATCGGAAATGTCATAGACGAGCAGCTTGTCGGAGATCGTCGAAACATATGCGTAGTTCCCAAAGATCCATTGCTCGGCCGTCGGTATTACCTCACCGTTCTTGTCGACCATGTCCTTCGAAAGAACGTGCCCGATCACCTCGACGCCGCGTTCGACATTTCTGGGGCTGACGACGATCGAAGCATGCGATTGATGCTGCCCGCTTGTCGCCGTAACGATATAAGTTCCCGGACGCTCAGCAACAAATCCGCCATCTGCATACACACGCGCGCCTTCACCTTCGACTGCCCAGCTTACGGAATAGTTATCGAACTGGCCGGTCGCGCCTTTTGCACGTGCGTTGAGCTTTACGACGTCGCCGGTGCGGCCTTTTGTTGAACCGGGATCGATCGAGAGTCCCGTGATCGTGCTCGGTACGACGTTGACCGTGATGGTCGAGCTTCCCGTTCCCGCGGTCGCTTTGATCACCGCGTTACCCGGAGCGACACCGACCACGACTCCCGCTGCATCGACGGTTGCAACCCCGGTACTCTCCGATATCCAGCTGATAAGTGCATCCGAACGCGGGTCGCCGTTCGCCGAACGCGCGACGCCGTTCAACTTCATCCGGCCGCCGACAACGAGCGACTGCTTTAGCGGATCTATGTCGATCCGGGTGACAGGTGTCTTCTTAACGGTGATCTTCGTGAAGCCAGGCTTACCGCCCACGATCGCTCCGACGAGCACCTCGCCTGGCTGGTAGAAACTAACGGTCCCGTCTTCCTGAGCGTGCGCAAGATCGAACGGCGCTGCGAACCACGTGGTCGGTTTTTCATCGAGCGTCTTCCCGTTTTTGTCTTTCGCGACGGCGGTAAACTTCAATGGCTTTCCAACCTCGGCTTCTGCGGCGGGAAGTTTTATTTCGATCGTCTCAACGGCGGATGCTTTTACCTGATCGCCTTGTGCAGCGCCGGCGATCGAGAGAAATGTCAATACGAAGATCACAAAGCAGGTCGTCGACAGAGTTTTCATAATTGCCTCCGGGATGAAGATAAATCGGCATTACAAGCGGCGCATGTAGTGCCCGAAAAATGCAGGTTAACGTGGCTATCATAGTGCGGCTTGCGGAGCGGATGCAAATTTTTAGTGGGTGTCCCAACACTCGGCTGTGGTTAGTACGGCTCGCTCCTGTGGCGTGGAACATTTCGCCCGGTTGGGCATCAGCCTACCATCACTCCATTGGAAAAATTGTCGGTAACGACCATTCACAACTGGAGTACATCTCATGATAAACAACCTGAATTTTCATCGTATTTGCAGTGCTCTGATCATCGTCGCAATTCTTTCGTTCAATACATTCCCGCAGCCGGCGCCGAGCAATGCGGCGAGCAGTCCCGACAAGACACTCTCGCCATACTTCTACGTCAAAGGCGATCCGAGTGTCGATCGACTCCCGCTCAAAGACACCACCGTCGAAATCGCCGTATCCGGTGTGATCGCCGACGTTCGGGTGGTGCAGACGTATCAGAACGAAGGGACGAGGGCGATCAACGCAACCTACGTTTTCCCGGCATCCACGAGGGCCGCGGTTTACGGAATGCGGATGCGGATAGGCGACGAGGTCATTACGGCGAGGATAAAGGAGCGCGAAAAAGCGAAGGAGGAATTCGAGACTGCCAAGAAAGAAGGTAAAAGCGCCTCTCTCCTCGAACAGGCCAGGCCGAACGTCTTCACTATGAGCCTGGCCAATCTCATGCCGAACGAGATGGTCGAGATCGAGCTTCGGTACACGGAGTTGCTCGTCCCGACCGACGGCGTTTATGAGGTCGTATATCCAACCGTCGTCGGCCCTCGGTATGCGTCGCCAAGCGAAGGTGCAGAGGATAACAAGTTCGTCGAGACACCTTATCTGCGTGAGGGCGAGAAACCGACCAGCACATTTGGTATTTCAGCGAGGATCGCGGCCGGGGTGCCGATACGCGAGCTTGACTGTCCCTCACATCGGATGGCGTCCGAATGGCAGGGCGAGACCGTCGCTCAGTTGCGGCTCGACGGGACCGACCGGTATCAGGGGAACCGCGACTTTGTTCTGCGTTACCGCCTCGCGGGTGAGGAGATCGCCTCGGGTTTGATCCTGTATCAAGGCGAGGATGAGAACTTCTTCCTCTACATGGCCCAGCCGCCGAAAAGAGTTGCGATTGATGACATTCCGCCGCGCGAGTACGTGTTTGTCGTTGACGTCTCAGGCTCGATGGAAGGTTTCCCGCTCGACACGTCGAAAAAGCTGCTCGAAGACTTAATAGGCGGATTGCGGCCGAGTGATTTTTTCAACGTCGTGTTGTTTGCCGGCGACTCAACGGCATTGTCCGAGACTGCGCTCCCAGCCAACGCGGAGAATATCTCGCGTGCGATCCACTTGATCGAAGATCAACGCGGCAGCGGCGGGACAGAACTATTGCCGGCCATTCAGCAGGCAATGAATCTGCGCAGTGAGACGGGCGTGTCTCGAAGCATCGTACTCGTCACGGATGGCTATGTTTCGATCGAAGAAGGGGTCTTCAAGTACATTCGACAAAATCTCGGAAACTCGAACGTATTTGCCTTTGGCATCGGCGCGGGAGTCAACCGGTATCTGATCGAAGGCGTTGCCAAGGCCGGTCTCGGTGAGCCTTTTGTGGTCGAAGATCAGGCACGTGCCACGGACATCGCGGACAAGTTTCGCGAATACATTCAGACACCGGTACTAACCGATATTCAGATCAATTCCGACGGGTTCGAAATCTACGATGTCGAACCCGCCAGCTTTCCGGACCTGCTTGCGCAGCGGCCGGTCGTCTTATTCGGAAAATGGCGCGGCAGCCCGAACGGAACGATCGAGCTGACCGGGAGGACCGGCCGCGGAAACTACGCCACGAAGCTCGATGTATCGGCTGTAACGCCCGACGAGGGCAATCGCGCCCTTAAGTATCTTTGGGCTCGAACGCGGATCGCGGAGCTATCGGACTACGGTTTTGGTGAGGTAACAGACGATGCGGTGCGCGAGATAACGGCGCTCGGTCTGAAGTACAACCTGCTCACGAAATACACTTCGTTCATTGCGGTCCGGGAAAAGATCGTGAACCCGAACGCG
Organism: Pyrinomonadaceae bacterium; assembly: GCA_036375155.1. Taxonomy (GTDB): domain Bacteria; phylum Acidobacteriota; class Blastocatellia; order Pyrinomonadales; family Pyrinomonadaceae; genus OLB17. The sequence goes on along the minus strand of DASUSJ010000052.1, from coordinate 887 downwards.
GTTGCCACTGACGTAAACCAGCCGTTACCGCTGCCCGTGGGAGTTAGTGATATGGCGGTGGGCAGTGAGCCGGAGCTGACGTGGCTAATCGCGATTCTCATGGCGATCATAGGTTCCTTTGGATTCCGGAGGTGGTTTACAAGCTGGCGGCCGTCGCCCGTCTGACGAGCTCTGACGAACCGGGGAGGGAGGTGATAAACGACCGCAACCAACTGAGGGGAGAGCTGAGAAACTCCCCTCATTTGACCGCAGGCGTCGAACGCCGATCGAGCGCCAACGGACTGCAACGCAGGCGAGCCGCCTGCGTCCCAGTCCGTTGACCTAACAGAAAGTTGTCCTCTCAGCGATGGGTATATGATGTCGAAACGAGATCCAGTAACGATTGCCCAACTCGCCATAATACTCGCCGCGGCGTTCGCCCTCAAGTACTTCTACTCGACCGCGAGCGTCGATGACCTTCGTTGGATACTCGCTCCGACGGCGTTCCTGGTCGAATTCATCACAGATGTTCAGTTTAGGTTCGAGTCACAGGCGGGCTACCTGAGTGAAGACCGGACGTTCCTGATCGCGCAGCCGTGTTCCGGTGTGAACTTTCTCATCATCGCATTTCTGGTGCTCGCGATCGGCAACCTCCGGCGCGCATGGCCGCAGTCCGTCCGATGGCGATCGATCCCTGTCGCCGCGGCCGGCGCATATGTTGCGACGCTAGCTGCTAACACCACCCGCATCGTCGTCGCGCTCAAAATGCGAGGACTCGACTTCGGTTACGACTACGATGACGTTCACCGCGTCGAGGGCATCATCATCTACTTCGGATTCCTCCTACTGCTTTTTCTCGCGAGTGAAAAGCATGCTGCCATTGACCGCCATGGACCGCAAGTCTCGCG
>DASUSJ010000051.1:0-3471 GCA_036375155.1 Pyrinomonadaceae bacterium | reverse complement strand
ACTCAATCAACCTATTTTGTTTCCTGCGCCAGGTTCGTTTGAACCCGACATGTACCTGCCCTTGTTCGTTCCCGATGTCCTTCAGTTGACCTTCCGTGTTGTCAAAGTAAACCTTCCGATGCCGCGATAAGTGCAAGCATTGTGCCATTAGTTTACCGGCAGAAACTTTAGCTGTTTGACCGATTTAGCGCTTATGCCTGTCCTTATTCGATACGAGAGCGGCGCCGAAAACATTGCGACGCGCGTGGTTTCGATACAGTGCGAAGACAGTTCTTTTTATGCTCTAATCGGGTCATGACGTCCGTAACAGAATCGGAATTTGGGCAAATTGTGACGGGAATACTGGAGGATCGGGACGTGATCGTGAGGCACAACCCGATCGGCTCCGAGCCGGAGATCCTATTGTGGATGTTGATGAGCTGTCTTGTTGTTTATCTAAGCTTGCCTGACTCCGAGACGCCCTGCTTTCCGGGAAAGCCTGATGCCGAGACGTACCAGGAAGCGATCCGCTTCATCCTCCGTGACAAAAAACATCCCGATTTTGATGTCGAACCGTACCTCGATAAACTTACACGGCAATGATCGTTCAACGTTTCGTACTCACTCCGTTTCAGCAGAATACTCGTGTGGTCGCGTGTTCGGAGACGCTTGAAGCGATCTGTATCGATCCTGGTGAAGAGTCCGGCGGGCTCGTCCGCTTTATTGAAACTGAAGGCCTGAAGTTGAAAGCGATAGCTCTCACTCATGGACATCTCGATCATGTGGGCGGTACATCTGCTCTCCACGCTCGTTTTCCGAACGCAGAAATTCTGATCCACGCCGAAGAGGAAGAGCTGTACTACGGCCTGCCGCAGCAGCCGCTTTTCATGGGAATCTCGCCGGACCAGCTGGCGATGCTCGGCTTCGTGTACGACGATCCGCCGAAGATCTCCCGCAACTGGGTGGACGGCGAGACCTATGGAGTCGGCAATTTGCGATTCAAGGTCCTCCATTGCCCCGGACACACACGCGGCCACGTGGTGTTGGTAGAGGATAATCATAGGGCCGTCTTCGTCGGCGATTGCTTGTTCGCCGGCTCGATCGGACGTACCGACCTGCCGGGCGGCAGTTACGAAGAGCTTATGGATTCGCTTCGCAACAGGGTAATGGCGCTGGGCGATGACTTCACGGTATATTCAGGGCACGGCCCGGAAACAACTATCGGCAGAGAGCGAGTCTCGAATCCGTTTCTGAACGGCACGTATCGGATCGGAATGGGGAAGTATTTCTAAGATAAATAGGAGAGCGATGCGAAAGGTAATAACGATAATTGGTTTGCTTACTTTGTTCGGCATACAGGTTATGGGACACGCCGATGACCGACATTTCGAAAATCGGCAGGATGTCCAGGTAAAAACGACGAAGGTGAACGGGAATGTTTATATGCTACAGGGGCGCGGCGGGAACGTCGGAGCGATCGTCGGCATGGACGGGATACTGATCGTCGATGATGACTACAAACAGGTAAGCGAAAAGCTCGCTGCGGCCTTGAAAGAACTGGGCTCCGCGAGTCCGAAATACATACTCAACACTCACTGGCATGGCGATCATACTGAGGGCAATGAGTTCTTTGGCAAAGGATCGATCATCGTCGCACACATTAACGTCCGCAAACGCTTGCTCGATCCACCGGTTATCTTCGGTCAAAAGACCGCCCCATATCCGGCGTTTGCTCTCCCTGTCGTTACCTATACCGAAAGCATGTCGCTGCATATCAACGGGGAAGAAGTTCGGGCTGTTCACTTTCCGAACGGCCACACGGACGGGGACACGGTCGTGTTCTTCACGAACGCGAAGGTGGTGCACCTCGGTGACGATTTCTTCCATGGCCGCTTTCCATTTGTCGATATCGACAGCGGCGGCAGCGTGCAGGGGCTTATTAATAACGTCGCAACGCTCATCAAGCAGATCCCGCCCGACGCGAAACTGATACCGGGGCACGGCCCAGTCTCGACGCTGGAAGATCTGAAGACCTACCATCAAACTCTCGTAGAGACCTCCAATTTGGTCCAGGCCGAGATGAAGAAGAACCGATCGCTGGATGACATCAAGAAGGCGGGGCTACCGGAAAAGTACAAGGAATGGGGAAGCGGATTTATCAAAACTGACTTCTGGATCGACACGATCTACAGAAGTTACTCAAAGAAATAATTTTAGAGTGCAAGCTTTAGCTTGTCGGGTGAAAAAAAATCCGAATCAAGCTAAAGCTTGTACTCTGAATCTTACGCCACCGTAATTTCCTTTGACAGATAGACGTCCTGGATCGCGTTCAGCAACTTGACGCCTTCGTCCATTGGACGTTGAAACGCTTTACGTCCAGAGATCAAACCTGTTCCGCCACCACGTTTATTCACCACCGCCGTGCGGACGGCGTCGGCCAGATCGCTCTCACCCTTTGATTCACCGCCCGAGTTGATGAGACCACACCTGCCCATGTAGCAGTTTGCGACCTGATAGCGAACGAGGTCGATCGGGTTATCGCTGGTCAGTTCCTCGTAGACCTTTTTGCTCGTCTTTCCGTAACTGCTTTCTATGTTCAGCGCGTTGTAACCGCCATTTTTGGTTGGCAGCTTCTGCTTGATAATGTCGGCCTGGATCGTCACGCCCAGGTGATTCGCCTGACCCGTAAGGTCGGCTGCATCGTGCATATCGCCCTCGGCCGTTTTAAATTTCGAATTGCGGAGATAGCACCAAAGTATGGTTGCCATACCGAGTTCGTGAGCGTAGGCGAATGCTTCGGAGACCTCTGTGATCTGCCGCGTCGATTGATCCGACCCAAAGTAGATCGTCGCGCCCACGGCGACCGCACCCATATCGCGGGCCTGGTCGACCGTTCCAAACATGACCTGGTCGAATTGGTTCGGATAGGTAAGCAGTTCGTTATGATTGATCTTTACGATGAACGGGATCTTATGTGCGTACTTCCGCGCAACCGAACCGAGCACGCCATAGGTCGACGCTACCGCATTGCATCCGCCTTCGATCGCAAGTCTCACGATATTTTCCGGGTCAAAGTACTTCGGGTTTGGTGCAAAGCTCGCCCCAGCCGAATGCTCTATGCCCTGGTCGACCGGCAGTATCGATAGGTAACCGGTTCCGCTCAACCGCCCGTGGTTGGCAAGCGTGTGCAGACTGCGGAGTACCGCCGGGGTGCGGTCTGAGTTCATCCAGACACGATCGACAAAATCGCCACCGGGAAGATGCAGATCTTCCTTCGCGATGGTTTTCGAAACATGATTCAAAAGAGTCTCGGATTCATTACCCAAAAGCTCTTGTATTTTTGAGAAATCAACGGACATTAACTATCTCCTAAAAAATAGAAAGGAATCGAAAAAAGCTGAATTAGTAAGGCGAAAGTATAACATAGTCAGCTAAAAGCCTCGGTTGAGTCCGGGAACAGTGAAACGCAGATGAGAAAGTGATCAGCCAGAA
>DASUSJ010000050.1:0-9298 GCA_036375155.1 Pyrinomonadaceae bacterium | reverse complement strand
ATGTCTGATCGGAATTGCGCTCTGTTATCTGATGAATAATATGGTGGACCGCGAGATACTCCGTCTCCCACTGGTGTTTAGTGCTCAGACGGTCGTGTTGACCGGGGCGATCGTGAGTGCGTCGTCGGTTGTGTCGAGCGTCATAGTATCGAGGAGGCTCCGAAAACTTGACTTGATTGAGGTCCTCAAGACAAGGGAGTAAAACAATGGAACTTGGAATCAATCAAAATCGCCTTCTTATCGCCGGTGTGATCGGAGTAGCCGCTTTGATCCTCTTATGGATGGTCTTCCGGCCCGCTGCCGTTCGCGTCGAAATGGTTCGGGCAGTTCGATCGCAACTGTTGGATACAGTGGATGCCGAGGGTCGCACTCGAGTGAAGAACAAATTTACGGTCACCGCGCCGGTGTCAGGAAAGCTTAAACGTATTGGTCTCCGGGAGGGCGATAATATCGTTCGCAATTATCCGATCACCGAGATCGACCCTAATCCGCCGATCCCGCGAGCACCCAGCTCCACTCCGACGGACTGGCCGAACCCGTACGCTGCAAAAGTATTTTCTCCGGCGTCGGGCCGGGTTTTGCGCGTCTTCGAGAAAAGCGAGCGTTATCTGGAGGTAGGAACTCCCCTTCTGGAAATCGGCGATCCAACCAATATCGAGATCGTCGTAGATGTCCTTTCGACGGATGCGGTAAGGATCCGTCCCGGGTCAAGGATGCTTATCGAGAATACGGATACCGGTCCCATCCGTGCACAAGTCAAAACCATCGAACCGCAGGCGCTGACAAAGGTTTCCGCTCTTGGTGTCGAGGAAAAACGCGTTGATGTCGTAGGTGATTTCATCGAGGCGAAACCAAACTTCGGTGATAACTTCCGCCTCGACGTTAGGATAGTGCTCTGGCAAGGCGAAGATGTGCTCTCCATTCCGAATAGCGCTCTCTTTCGCGCGGGTGAAGACTGGAACGTCTATGCCGTGGAGCGCGGAAAAGCGTATCTCCGGAAAGTCGAGATCGGGCACCGCTCGCGAACGGACACGCAGATCCTAAGCGGTTTGGAGGAGGGCGACACCGTCGTGGCACATCCACCGAACAGTCTGACCGACGGTGCGCGTGTCGAAGAAGAATAGTTTCTGGGCTTTCGGTAGTGACACAAATGCGGACCCGTAGAAAAAGTAACTGCTTTGGCTTCAAACGGGTGTATCATCGACGGATTCAGACCGGCACTTCTGTCGGAAAACGCATTCTGGATACGAGTGCTATTTATTAAAGGTTTGGACTTGGTGAGTACCACGGCTTATCACCGCACGATTCTCCCGACTCCAATTAAAATTAGAGCAGGACTTTGCGGTCGGCGTTTGCGGATCGGGCACTCGTGACCTTTGAAGAGTAACTGTACAAGATCTACCCTCGTAATAACCTGCGGGAACTGATGTGATGGCCCGTTCGCCCAAATTCCGCGATACAGAAATATGTCAGACAAACTTAACGTCCTCGACACGCCGGATCTATTAGTAAAGCTTCGCCCGTCGTCCGTGCATAAGATCTTCGGTTCGCGATTGACGATCGAACCACTGTTTGACCGGCCTCCGGTGTCTCTTCCGTTCGGAGTATCTCCGGAGTCGGAGTGGTTCTCTGTTCGAGTTCCCGATGGAGCAGAGACGCCGTGGGACCTGGCCCATTCTCGCATCGCCGATCAGCTAGGTGTCGACGAGTCGGATATAGTGTTCGCCGAACCTGACATCCTCCACGATATCTACAAAGATGATTCAGAGGCTTCGACCCGCACTGCGTTCGCGGCCGATGACGATTGCCATTCGAAGACGGATCAGGATGGAAGGAACGGGAAGGCGGTCGAACAAGGATTCGCTTGGCATCTCGGCGATGCGTTTTCCCAGCTCGCAAGTGCGCGTGACGCTGTCCAGTTTTCGGATCGACGAACCCGCATCGCCCATCTAGATACCGGCTATTTTTCCGGACACGTATGTAAGCCGAAGCATATTCTCAAAGATCTCGAGCGCAACTTCGTCAAAGGCGACGAGAACTCTTCCAGTTCAGAAGATCCGAACAACAACAGGTTCCTGATGGACAATTCGGGACACGGTACCGGCACGCTAGGCATCCTCGCCGGCGGACCCTCGCCGAACGACGGAGGGACTATCCTCGGCGGAGCACCAGAAGCAGACGTACTTCCACTGCGGATCGCGGACAGCGTCGTTCTACTGCGAACGAGCGCCTTCGCAAAAGCGCTCCAGTACGCGATCGATAATGGGTGCGACGTCGTCACGATGAGCATGGGCGGGCTTCCGTCCGACCTATGGAACGAAATGGTGAACAAGGCGTACCTGCTGGGCGTCTGCGTCGTCGCGGCGGCCGGCAACAATTGGAAAAAGACGCCGACGCGCAACCTCGTCTATCCCGCCCGGTACGACCGCGTCGTAGCGGCGTGCGGCGTAATGGCGAATGGTAGGCCGTATGCGAAGCTCGGAGGGACCGCGTTTGAGGGGAACTACGGACCGGACAGCCGAATGAGGTCCGCGATCGCCGCGTATACACCTAATATTCCCTGGCCCGTGTACCCGTGCGAGACGAAAGTGCGTCTGAACGGTGAAGGTACGTCCGCCGCGACGCCGCAGGTTGCTGCCGCCGCGGCGCTTTGGCTCGAGAAATACAAAGGACAACTACAGAAGGATTGGCGGCGCGTCGAGGCGGTGCGCAACGCTCTCTTCTCGACCGCGGCGCTCGATCAGCAATTCCGTGAGTTCTACGGGAATGGAATTCTGAAAGCTGCGAATGCTTTGAATGTGCGTCCGGCGATGAACCTTCCTCAGACCGCTCCCAACAGTGACTCATTCGCGTTCCTGCGCGTCATTACGGGTCTCGGTGTTACGGAGATCACGCCGCGCGAACGAATGTTCAATCTCGAGATAGCCCAGCTTTGGTTTCGTTCCCAAGGACTGCAGGAGCTCGCGCCGGAGCCAGAGGACGTTGACCAACTGGATGAAGATGACTTGAAGGAGCTGATGGAGCAGCTGATCGATGAGCCTCGTGCCTCGTACGCGCTTCGACGACACATCGCCCAGCGATATTCCGTCGTGATAGGGACTAATCCACCGCGGACGCCGCAAAGGGAACAGATCGTTCCGGAAACCGCTGCCGCGTGCAATGCGGACTCGACCCCGGATTCTCCTTCTCACAGGCAGCTGAGGGTTTACGCTGTTGATCCGAGCCTATCAACAAACCTGGACACTGCGGAGATCAACGAGGCAACACTCTCGGTGCGGTGGGAAGAGCTGGCGCCCGGCCAACTGAAAGGCGAATACCTGGAGGTCGACGACCTTGATCCGACGGGTAAGAAATATGTATCCGCGGACCTGAACGACCCGCGTTTGATCGCCCAGGACGGATATCCGCCCTCGGAGGGCAATCCGCAATTCCATCAGCAGATGGTCTACGCGGTCGCGATGAAGACGATCGAGCATTTCGAGAGATCACTCGGGCGTCCTGTGCTTTGGCGGTCCGGTTACGATACGAACAGGAAGGTCGACGATAAAGTCTTTGTTCCGCGCCTGCTCGTCCGTCCGCACGCACTCCATCAGGCGAACGCGTTTTATAGTCCCGTCGAGATCGCACTAAAGTTCGGATACTTCGAAGCGACGGACCGTGATCCGCACGAGATCGTCCCGGGCAGCCGGATATTTACCTGCTTGTCGCACGACATCATCGCTCACGAAACGACGCACGCGATCCTCGACGGTCTGCATAGACGCTTCAATGAACCTAGCAACCCGGACGTCCTGGCTCTCCATGAGGGCTTCGCGGACATAGTGGCGCTGATGCAGCACTTTACGCTGCCGGAAGTTTTACGGGCGGAGATAGCGAGAACGCGTGGTGACATCGAAGCAGAATCGATGCTCGGCAGTCTTGCTGTCCAGTTCGGAAGGGGGCTCGGGCATCGAGGTGCTCTGCGTGGGGCGATCGGGTACGAGAAGGACGGCGTATGGGTCAGGATCACTCCCGATCCGTCGGAGCTTGCAAAGCGGCTCACGCCGCATTCGCGCGGCGCGATACTCGTTGCCGCCGTGTTCGACGCGTTCATCGCTATATATAAGGCGCGAACTGCCGATCTGCTAAGGATATACACGGGCGGCACAGGAATTCTTCCGAGCGGCGCGATTCACCCCGATCTCGTAAATCGACTTGCCGAGGAAGCAACGAAGTCCGCGAGCCACGTCCTAAACATGTGCATACGCGCGCTGGATTACCTGCCGCCGGTCGATGTCACGTTCTTCGAGTATCTCCGCGCGTTGATCACCGCCGACTTCGATCTTATTCGCGACGATCGCCACAACTACCGCGTGGCCTTTGTCGAGGCGTTTCGCCGGCGGGGTATTTACCCCGTGAACATCGAGGACCCGACGTCGGACTCGCTTCGGAACCTTTCCGTCGACACCGTTCGATGGAAGGGACAGGACATGACGCAGTTCTCAGAGTTTGCCGATCAGTACACGGCCATCTGGAAAGAGTTAAAGGCGTACGCCGACAATTGCCTGTATGTCCAGGAGCGGGAAACGCTCTTCGACATGACGCGAAAGAAAAGGATCGTTCTGCATAACAAGTTGAAGTCGGCCTTTGATAAGTCGAAGAAGCTGGCGCAGCAGCTCGGTATAGACCCTGGCGAAAAATTCGAGGTGCATGCGTTGCGCCCATCCATGCGCGTGAGCCCCAGCGGCGAATATTCACCTCAGGTTGTTGTCTCCATCACGCAGTCGCGAGTAATACCGGCTAACGCAAAGACTGAAACACCCGAGTTCCTTTTCCGCAGCGGGTCGACACTGATAATCGACCTCGTCGAACAGCGCGTGAAGTACAAGATCATTAAGAACCTTAAGAGTTCGGAGCGGCAGCAGCGCACCGCCGAATTTCACCGGATGGTAGCTTCCGATCCGCTTCGCGCCCTTATGCTGGGAATGAACGAAGAGGAGCCGTTCGCACTTCTGCATCAACTCTAGAACACGGGAAGGCGCCTCCACCGTCCGTGTGGGTAACGGATCGAAGAGGGAATTAACTCTAGTTATTGACCGGCGAAACTGCCCGATGCCCAAAGACCTTGCTGATCTCAACCACGGCCAGCGGGAGGGCCGTCGCGATGCCAAGCACGATGTAGTCGCGAGCGTTTGGCTTATCTAGCTGGAGTATGTTCGAAAGAAACGGATCGATCACTGCGTAAGCCTGAAGAGCGACGACAATAGCCACCGACACAAAGATGAACGGATTGCTGAAAAACGCGTGGAACGCGGAGCGGGTTCGCGAACGGCAGTTGAACAGATGACCGATCTGAACCCCGATCAGCGCAAAAAGAGCGACCGTGCGAGCATGACTCCCCTCACCGTATTCATTCAACGCCCAGACATACGCGGCGAGCGTTATAGCGGCAAGCATCGCACCCTGCCAGGCGATCAGGAACATGAAACGTAGAGATAAGAACGACTCTCCCGGAGACCGCGGACGACGCAGCATCGTGTGTTTAGTTGCCGGTTCGACCGCGAGGGCAAAAGCAGGGAAGATGTCCGTTACGAGATTTATCCAAAGGATCTGAAGTGGAAACAGTGGTAACGGCAACCCCACGATGATCGCGACAAAGATCACGAGGATCTCACCCAAATTGTGGGAGAACATCAAATGGACAAACTTGATGATGTTCGCGTAGATCGTTCGACCACCTTCGACAGCGTGAACGATAGTGGAGAAATTGTCGTCGGTCAGCACGATGTCGGCCGATTCTTTCGCCACCTCGGTTCCACGCATGCCCATGGCGATGCCGATATCGGCCTGTTTAAGAGCTGGTGCGTCGTTCACACCGTCGCCTGTTACAGCGACGATTTCGCCGGCGTTCTGTAACGCTCGGACGATTCGTAATTTGTCCTCGGGCGTGACGCGGGCAAACACGTCGGCAGTGCGGGCAAGCTCAGCGACCTTAGGCGCATCGACATCGGTCAAGTCCCGGGAATGAAGAGCGGAAATATCGTTATCGCTGCTGAGGTGTAGTTCACGGGCGATGGCCCGGGCGGTCACCAATTGATCGCCGGTAAGCATAACGACCCGTATACCCGCATCCTTGGCGCGGCGAATTGCATCTGGAACCTCGGGTCGCGGAGGATCGGTCATTCCGACAAAACCTAAAAAGGTAAAATCGCTGTCGGCATCCGAGCCGGCGCTTTCGATGTCACACACTTTGTCCGCAAACGCCAAAATGCGCAGCCCCTTTGCGGCCAACACGTCATTGATCTGACGGAAAGATTCCCGCTTTGTCCTCCCGAGCGGTTCGGCGATCCCGGTGTCGTCGAGATATCTGTCACACGCTTCAAGCACGACCGAGGGCGCACCTTTCATCATGGCCCGGCACGTCGAATTATCCATCTCAAAGACCGCGGTCATCTTCTTTGTAGCGGCCTCAAATGGAATCTCGGAGATCTTTCGGTTGAGCTTACGAGAGCGCTCTACATCGACACCGAGGTCGCTTGCGATTGCAAGCAGTGCCGTCTCGGTCGGGTCACCGAAGAATTCATTCTCGGGAGCATGGAACGTTGCCTCGCTGCACAGAACGGCGACAAGCAACAATCGAGTTAGGTGAGCGTCGTCGTCGGGATCGAGTCTCTCTCCAGCGCCAGCCGATTCTGCAGCGAGATCAACTGATCGGCCGTCGGAGAGAAAGACCTCTCGAACGGTCATACGATTCTCCGTCAACGTGCCGGTCTTATCCGTGCAGATCACTGTCGTACTCCCCAGCGTTTCCACCGCGGCGAGATGCCGCACGATCGCCGACGCCCGCGCCATGCGAAGAACTCCGAGCGCCAGTATCAGCGTCGTCACGGCAGGAAGCCCCTCGGGCACAGCCGCGACCGCAAGGCTGATCGATATCTTAGTGACCAGCCACGGATCGTCACCGCGCACGAATCCTGCGACAAGAACGACGAGCGATATTCCAAGTACGAGATAAACAAGTCTCTTGCCCAGATCCGCCAAACGCCGTTCGAGGGGCGTTTTTTGATCGGAAGCCTGCTCAAGGAGCCTGCCGACCTTGCCGATCTCGGTATTGCCTCCCGTTCCGGTCACTACCGCAAGTGCGTGTCCAGCGACAACGTGCGTACCAAGGAAGGCCATCGAAATGCGCTCGGCTAGCGGGGTCCGCTCCGGAACCGGCGTTACGGACTTGTCGACTGGGGTGCTTTCGCCAGTCAAAGAAGATTCGTCCACGCGCAGGTTCGCAATTTCTAGCAACCGCGAATCGGCAGGCACGTGATCACCCGCAGTCAAGAGAATCACGTCCCCGACGACAAGTTCCGACGCGTCGATCGTTCGGTCCCGGCCATCGCGTCGTACGCGTGCAGTGGTGCGCGACGAGTGACGGAGAGCTTCGAGTGCACGGCCCGACTGCCATTCGATCGCGAAGCCGATGATTGCGTTGATAAGCAGGACGATGACTATGGCAAGACTTTCAACGAGTGAACCGGTTATCGCCGAGACAGCCGCCGCGGCGGCAAGCAGCCAGATCACAACGCTGGAGAACTGCGCTAGGAAAGAACGCCACGCCGGTCTCGTAAGCTGGCGTACGAGTGCATTGGAACCAAAACGTTCTAGCTTCCCGGCAGCCTCGGTCGCGGAGAGACCGTGGTTCTTTGTCACTCCCAGATTCTGAAGAAGGGCTTCGGCAGACTCCGAATGTGGAGCGGTCCTGAATTCCGGATCCGATGTCGCTGAACTCGACGGTCGTTTCATATAACTTTTCGGCGGCTGTCGACCCGATTGAATCACAGTCTATTTGCCGGAACAACCGTGAGGTTTTTCACATCCGACTGCCTTTTCTCGCAGTAACAAAGCTCTTCTATCGCTCTGATCTCCAAATAAGCCGTTGCAGGACACTTAAATGCTGGAATTTGAGCCAACGCAATCAGACCGGCAATGGGGAACGCGCGTTGCGATGTAGTTGTTAGAACAGATTCTCAGAAGCGCGGTGAGGATGACCGGCGGCGAAGTCTTGGATGTCGTTATAAATATCTGACGCGAAGAATCTATGACACGTATTTATCGGAGGAAAGCAAAATGAACTATGAGATCAAAAAAGAAAACTGGGCGAAATTTCTCGATGACCTAAGCAAGCGTCGATATGAGTGGACCACCAGCGTCGAGGTATTGAGCAGTGAGATAGGCGATCAGATTCTGACCGATGGGTTGCCGCTGAATGGCATCACTGTCGAAACGACCGGTGACCGTACTTCGATAGATATTTCTGTCGGGGAAGGTACGGATGCCCACCAGACGCACAATATCAAGAACCCGACAAAGATCGCGTTTCTTGCTGGCGAGGAAGGCCGTAGTGATGTGATCGACATCGAGGAGGAGAACGGTACGAAAACACTGATCACCTTTATCGAACCGATGGGTATCATCTTTGGATACACGGAAGTCGAAATGGTGGCGACTGCAAGTGAGTCTTGATGAACCGTTGTCGCGTCCAGGCGTCGGCAGGTGGTTGCGGCGTGTTACTTCGCGATCGCTCGAGAGACACATTTTTTGTTCTCGCGACTCCCCGACGAAAGGAAACAGAATCGAAAGCGACTCTGAGAATTTGAAGAAGGCGGTCCTTCTGAAGCCGCGCTTCTCGCGGTTCAATTTCCCGACACAAAGGCTTTCATCTCTGCCGCCTCGAGATAACCGAGTCCAATAAATGCCTCGAGCTGATCGCTGTAGAATGTCTGGTCGATCGTTGTTATCTGCGGGAAGTTGTAGTTGATATAGGGCAACACACTGACGAGGTGACGCCAGAACCAGCGCTCGTTCAGGAACCGGCTGTAGGCGAGCATGTCGCGCCGAAGCGTACCAGCGTCGACAGGATCAAGCTCCGATGGCGAACACAACGCGGGCCGTGCCCGTCGGCGATAAGCTGGAAGTGTCTTGTCATCGTTTCCGATTGTTTTGTCCGGAAGATCGGGAGGAAAGATAGACGCGGGCCGAGACATTTTTATGTAGTAGATGTTGCTCACACTGCCCTTCGAGTTAGTTGCTTTGCCAGCGGCGACGGCGGCTCCGGTAAAGATCTTCGTCGGCTTGGTTCTGAGGTACTTATCGATCTCCTCGATGCGGAGGGTGACGTCTTCCTTCGCAAGATAATTTTTCAAGGCGACGTATGAATGAAACTTGTAACCGGGATCGTTCTCGGCATCGACGATGACAATGTTCTTCATGCCGCGGCGGATCAGCGGGAGAGCCGCAAGATTTTCCGAAAGACCGCCATCCGCGAGAT
>DASUSJ010000049.1:0-21970 GCA_036375155.1 Pyrinomonadaceae bacterium | reverse complement strand
GAACCTCTATAACTACTACCCCACGAAGGAAGCCATATTTGAATCTCTGATCAACGGATACGTGACCGTTGTAGACTACAAACTTCGCACGATCTTCTCAGAGATCGATGAGCCGCTAGAGCCCGAAAGCCTCCGTCGTTTAGGCGAGCTCGTGGGCGAGCTCGTGAACGAACATTCCGATTTCTGGCTGCTCATGTACATAGACGTGCTTGAGTTTCAGAACCGACATTTCCGGAAAATGTTCGATGGGATCATCGACCGGTTTGGAAAGATCTTTTCAGAAAAATTTGCCCAGGCCGAAGCCCGCGGTGATCTACGTACCGGTGTGAACCCGGCCCTAGTATTTACTGCCGCCTACATGCAGTTCTTTAACTACTTCCTAGTTGAAAAGCTGTTTGGCGGAAACCGCCACCTGGGATTGACCGATGAGCAGGCGCTGAACGATATAACCAAGATCTTTGCGTACGGGACGCTCAGCGAGAAGAAAATGGCAAGCTTTAAAAAGCAGGCGAGCCGAGCGTTTCTCTAGTTTCCCGATCCCGGACAATTTAACGCACCCAGGAAAATTGAATATCTGGCAGCACTTAAAAAACGAACGTTCATTTTTATTACGGAGGCTTTTTCTGATGTTCCGACGAGAGACACTTACCGCAGCACTGTTGTCGATACTGCTTTTCACGATCAATATCCTGGGTCAGGGCACGACTTCTTGAACGGCCGGCTCGGCGAGATCAAAAAACCGACGCTGATAGTTTGGGGAAAGCAGGATGGTGTGCTCAAGGTCTCGGACGGCGAACAATTCAAACGGGAGATCGCTGGGTCGGAACTTATCGTCTTTGACCAGTGTGGTCACGTTCCGATGGTCGAAAAGGCTGCGGACTTCAACAAAGCGGTCCTCGCCTTCTTGGCTCGCTGAGCAGCTGGTCCTCTGACTGTCGCTACAACTGACAGCTTTCGTTAAGCCGACGGTCTTGGACCGTCGCCGAAGAGATATCTATGGAAATAAAAGTTGGCGATAAATTCTCAACTGAACGACTGGTCACGGATGAGCTCATTCGCCGGTTCGCCGATGTTTCCGGTGATTACAATCCGATACATCTCGACGAGGACGTGGCAAAGAATACGCGATTCGGCCGGCGTATCGCACACGGAATGCTTAGCGGTGCGTTCATCTCGGCCGTGCTCGGCTACGAGTTGACCGAGCGGCGGATCGTCTATCTCTCGCAAACTCTGAAGTTCACCGCTCCCGTTTTCATCGGTGATCAGGTGACCACGACGGCCACCGTAAAGCACATTCGGGAAGACAAGCCCATCGTCACGCTTGAGACGACCTGCACAAATCAGAACGGCGAAACGCTGGTCACCGGCGAAGCGGTGGTGATGATCCTGGAGTAAGGCCGAATGACGGCTGTCAGTTTCACCAGCCGACGAGCTTTCTAAAGACAATGGCGAACGAGAATCGATCAACTCCGCTTTATTCGTGGTACGCGCTCGCGTTGCTCATGGTCGTTTACATCCTGAATTTTCTCGATCGCACGATCATCTACATTCTATTT
The DNA here is from genome assembly GCA_036375155.1 of Pyrinomonadaceae bacterium. Classification (GTDB taxonomy): domain Bacteria; phylum Acidobacteriota; class Blastocatellia; order Pyrinomonadales; family Pyrinomonadaceae; genus OLB17. Next base: position 20,414 of record DASUSJ010000049.1, on the reverse strand, counting down.
CCGCTTATCAAGAAGGAGATGGATTTCTCCGACACGCAGCTCGCCTTGCTGGGCACAACTTCGTTCGTGATCTTCTATACGGTTCTCGGCATCCCGTTTGGACGCATGGCCGACAGAGGATCCCGAACAAAGATCATCGCCATTGGCGTCGTGGTGTGGAGTCTGTTCTCGGGGTTAACTGCGTTTGCGAACGGGTTCTGGGCCCTTTTCTTCTGCCGTGTGATGGTCGGCGTCGGCGAAGCGACCCTCGGCCCCGCCGCGATATCATTGCTGTCGGATTACTTTCCGCCCGCCCGACGTGCCACCGTTACAAGTATTTACTCGATGGGCATTGCCATCGGAGCTGGCTTGGCGGCCCTGCTCGGGGGGAGCCTGAGCCAGTTCGGATGGCGGACCGCATTTCTGGTGGTGGGTTTTCCGGGAATCGTCTTCGGAGTGCTCGTTCTTCTGCTTCGCGAGCCGGTCAGAACAACGGCAGCTGCCTCGGATTCGAATTACACCAGTGAAGACTGGAAACGTCTTCTCCGGAACAAAACATTCATCACCCTCTGCATCGGCTATTCCCTTCTCGGACTCGCGACAAACAGTCTTTCGATCTGGGGTGCGACGTTTTACTCACGGGTCCATGCTATCGACCTTCCAACGATAGGATTCTGGGCGGGCGTTTTAACTCTTGCCGCGGGAATTCCGGCGACGCTGTTCGGGGGTGCTATCGCAGACCGTTTCCGCAAGTGGAGGCCGGGCGGCCGAATGCTTTACGGAGCGATTCTTGCGATCGTTTCAGTTCCGTTTTGGCTGATAGTAATTTACACAGAAAACGTAGTGATGATATTCGCTGCGAACTTCGTATTGCTGGCCGCGGCTCTTGCCTGGTTGGGTGCAGCGGCGGCCGACGCCACCGAGATCGCGGGCGTGCACCTGCGGGGCCTTGCGATCGCAATACTGTTCTTCGGGGTGAATATCGCGGCTTATTTGATCGGATCGAATCTGATCGGCTTTCTTAACGACAGGTTCGGCGCAACCGTCACGCCGGCAATGATGCGGTCAGCTCTCCTCATCTGTCCCGCCGCATGTCTTATAAGTGGAATTGTTCTCCTTTACGGATACGCAACCCGGAACCACGAGGCCCAAGCCAACTAGATCCAGGTCCTTCAATTTCGTAGTAGGCTGGTTCACTTCTTCAGCCAGCCAAAAAGAGCATTCACAGTGATATCCCTGTTCGTCTCGTAGATCGCCCGGGTCAATGGAATTCCCATCGGGCACACCTGGATGCAATTCTGCGCATTACCGCAGTTCGTGATTCCGTCGTCGCCCATCAGACCATTTAGACGCTCCTCGACATCCATCTTTCCGGTCGGATGCATATTGAACAGCTTGGCCTGTGCGATCGCCTGGGGGCCGATGTATTTGTCGTCCCCATACTGGGGGCAAGCTTCGAGACAGCAGCCGCAGGTCATGCAGCGCGAATAAGCATAACGCTCCTGCGCGGTCTCGTTCGACATCGCCGGGCCGGGTCCGAGATTGTAGGTGCCGTCAAGCTCGATCCAGGCATGAACCTGTTTGAGGTGGTCGAACATCCGCGAGCGATCGACCTTCAGATCTCGCACGTTCGGGAACTTCGACATCGGCTGAAGGCTGATCGTATCGCCGCCGGAATCGAGCAATAGATCGTCCACAAGAGCAGAGCATGACTGGCGGACGCGCCCGTCGATCACCATCGTGCAAATCCCGCAGACCTGTTCGAGACAACTCATGTCCCAAACCGGCGGTGTGGTCGTCTTGCCTTCGGCCGTTACCGGGTTCTTGCGTATCTCCATCAGAGCCGAGATAACGTTTAGGTTACGTCGGTACGGGAGCTCGAATGTCTCCCAGTACGCATCGGCCCCTTCCTTTTCACGCCGCTGTATTTTCAGCTTGATGGACTTTGGCGGATTCTCCAGCCGCTTCTTCTCGTGTTGTACGTTAGCCGGATTCATTTCAGTCTTTGATCGATTCGCCCTCCGCGACCTTCTTCCCTTCTTTGACCCAGATCTCTTCGCGCCCTTCGTGCTTTAGCTCGCTGCCCGGCTGCGGGACTTGGGCCGCTTTTGCCTTCCCTTTTGAATAATCGCGTTTTCTTGGTTCGACAAGCGACACATCAACGGCCTCGTAAGAGAACACTGGAGCTTCGTCCGAGTATTCCGCGATCGTCGTCTTCAGGAAATTCTCATCGTCGCGATCGGGAAAGTCCGGTTTATAATGCGCCCCGCGAGACTCGTTACGGTTCAACGCACCAAGTGTTATGACACGTGCGAGCTGGAGCATATTCCAGAGTTGCCGTGCATGCGGAACAGCCTGTGTCGCCCACAGATTCGAGTCGTTGATCGAAATATTCTTGAACCGCTCCTGCAGCTCGAGCAGCTTCTCATCGGTCGCTTTCAGGCGATCGTTGTATCGGACGACCGTGACGTTGTCCGTCATCCACTTACCCATTTCTTCGTGCAGCTTGTACTGGTTCTCGCCGCCTTCGTTCGAAATGATCTGTTCGTTTATCTCGGCCTGCCTTTTGAGTTCGTCATCATAAATGCCGTTAGCTTCGGTAGAGCCGCGCTCGAGATTCTTGGCGTATTCTATCGCCGACGGCGCGGCGACGAACCCGCCGTAAACGCATGAGACTAACGAGTTTGCACCAAGACGGTTGGCTCCGTGGATCGAGTAATCGCATTCTCCGGCCGCAAATAGGCCCGGGATGTTAGTTCTCTGCTCGCCATCGACCCACAGCCCGCCCATCGAATAATGCACACCCGGAAATATGCGCATCGGTACGTAACGCGGATCATCGCCGACGAACATCTCGTAGATCTCGAGGATCGCCCCGAGCTTTCGCGTCAAAGTTTCAGCCGGAATGTGCGTCAGGTCGAGATAGACCTGATTCTCACCGCCGACGCCGTGACCCTCAAGACAAACCTGGAAGATCTCGCGCGTGGCGATATCGCGAGGCACAAGGTTGCCGTATGCCGGATATTTTTCTTCGAGAAAATACCACCGTTCGTTTTCGGGAATGTCACGGGGGCTTCGTTTGTCGCCGTCGGCTCGCGGCACCCAGACGCGGCCGCCCTCACCGCGTGCAGACTCGCTCATAAGACGGAGCTTATCCTCACCCGGGATCGAGGTCGGGTGTACCTGAATAAACTCGCCGTTGGCGTAACGCGCACCCTGCTGGTAGCAGGCCGATACGGCACTACCCGTACACGTCATCGAGTTCGTCGACTTCCCGAATATCAAACCGGGGCCGCCGGTCGCCATTATCACCGCGTCTGCAGGAAACGCCTTTAGCTCGAGGGTCTGAAGGTTCATTGCGACGAGTCCGCGACAAACCTGATGATCATCAAGCACGAGCGAAAGCATCTCCCACCCCTCGTACTTGGTAACTCGCTTTTCGACTTCCCACTTCCGGACCTGCTCATCGAGAGCGTAAAGAAGCTGTTGTCCTGTTGACGCTCCGGCAAATGCCGTTCGATGGTGAAGCGTCCCGCCGAAGCGGCGAAAGTCCATCAGGCCTTCCTTGGTTCGTGAGAACGGAACACCCATCCGGTCGAAGAGATATATGATCTCCGGCGCCATGTCGCACATCTGCTTGACCGGTCGTTGATTGGCAAGAAAATCACCGCCGTAAACCGTATCGTCGAGGTGCTTCGCCGGTGAGTCGCCTTCGCCCTTAGTGTTGACCGCACCGTTGATGCCACCCTGTGCACAGACAGAGTGCGAACGCTTTACCGGCACGACCGAGATCAAATCGACCTCGTGCCCGGCCTCGGCGATCTTCATCGCGGCCGCAAGACCCGCAAGCCCGCCTCCGACGATCGCGATCTTTAACCCTTTTGCTGGCATAAATTTCTTGCTCAGAGTGCGGGCTTAAGCCCGTTTTCTCCGAGAAAAGAACGGGCGAAAGCCCGCACTCCGAACTTTAAAACCTCCTCGGTGGTGACGACTCGATGTTCCTTCGGCCGGGTGTCTCCGCTGCTTCGCAAAACGACTCGGGAAACAAGCCGCACTCATCCACAAACGCTATCGCCGCGTTGATCCCCACGGCCGAGAGAAAAATCGCGAACCCGATCGAGGCGTAAAGGGTCAGACGCTGGGCTTTTTCGCCAATGACGATTCCCCAATCAACGGCAAACAACCAGAATCCGTAAGCGAGGTGCCACGCTGTAGCGAGCACCCCGAGAATGTAAAAAATGAGAATGCCGCCGTTCTCGAATTCAGCAGAAATGATATCGAACGCCCTTCCCGCATTTCCCGCCACCGGGCTGCCGTATGAATCAAGCCCGGGGATCAGACCGAAACGAAGATTGAGAATATGAAATAGCAGAAAGAAGAAGAGGAAGATGCCGGTCACGCGCTGAAACACGTAGAACCAGTTGCGCCCGTAAGGATAGTTGATCGCGTTGGCACGCGCTTCGGAAGAGATCAGGACGCCGTATATCGAATGAAAAAGCAACGGAATAAAAATGCCGAAAATCTCGATGAAGATCAGATACGGCATGTGGTGGATGTCCTGCACATGCTCGTTGAAAACCCGGGCACCGCTCATAGCGGTCGAGTTCGTGTACATGTGGACGAAAAAATAGATACCCAGCGGGACAACGCCGGTGATCTGGTGCAGTTTCCGTAAAAGGAAGGTATTGCTGAATTTGATAGCCATTCGGGACTATTCGATCAAATGACGGGGTCTCTGAAATTCTAGGTCTAAACAATATCAATCGGCAATTCTTTCGTAATGGTTTTTATGATAGCGGCAAAATTTTATAAGATAAAATGAAATCGCATGTGAGGATAATTCAGTTTGCCTAATTAGAATGCAGCGGTACCTATGCATATCGAAACCCTAAAAGTCTTCTGTGATCTGGTCGACCTCCAAAGCTTCTCGCTCGCGGCCGAGCGCAACTTCATTACGCAATCTGCGGTTAGCCAGCAGATCCGCGCATTGGAAGACAAATTCAAACGAAGATTGCTCGAACGTGTCCGCGGACGCCGCGAGGTGAAATTGACGCCCGCCGGTGAGGTCTTTCACCGCGAAGCGAAAGCTGTTCTCGCTGCATATGATCAGCTTCAGGAAAGTCTCCGCGGTCTCGTCGGAAAGATCGGCGGCACGGTCAAGGTAGCCACCGTCTACAGCGTGGGTCTTCATGAACTGCCGCCGAAAGTCGGCGAGTTCATGTCGAAGTTTCCGACCGCGAAGATCGACCTGGAGTACTCCCGCACGACGCGTGTGGTCCGCGACGTTCTGAACGGTACCGTCGAACTCGGTGTTCTAGCATTCCCGGAGGCGAAACGCGGATTGACCGTCACGAACATGCCATCCAACCGCCTCGTTCTCATATGCCCGCCCGATCACAAATTCGCGAAGAAGAAGCAAGTCCGCGCCAGCGACCTGAAGGGCCTCGACATGGTGCTCTTCGAGCGCGACACGCCAACCCGGAAAGCAACCGACAAGATCCTCAAGGCCCGAGGCGTCGAGGTCAAGAAGGTCGCGGAGTTCGACAACATCGAGACGATCAAGCGTGCCGTACAGGTCGGATTTGGTCTCGCGATCGTACCGCAGTCGTCGGTCGTCGACGAGCAGCGGTCGGGGCAGTTAGCGGTCGTCAAGCTGGCCGAGAAGGACTGGGTCCGCCCTGTCGGCGTCATCTATCGAACAGATCGCACTCTTTCGCTCGCAGCGAAGAAGTTTGTGCAGCTCTTGGAAGGGTCGAGCTAGGCCAGCTTCCGTTCTTTGCAGCTTCGCGACCTTGGTGAAAATCGACCTCAATAGATCTTCGACCGAAAGCAAAAGTGACGTTCACGCAAAGTCGCAAAGACGCAAAGAATTCATACCGCGCCCCGCGCTCTTGTTTCGTATTCAAACCAACGGTTTGTTCAAAGTCTTGATTTAGCGCGCGACAATCGGGATAATACCTCGCCAACAAATCCCAGCTCCAAGAGACCTTTTTTCGGATGAAGACATTCTGCGTTGTTCTCGTGCTCACAACGATCGGAGCGGTTCTCTCGACTATTAAATGGCACCTGGTACATCATTCACAGCACCGGCGGAATGCGGATCGTGAATTGGGGACTGTCAGCCGACATACCGCTCCGGGCGACTATGATGGGGACTCAAAAGCCGACGTCGCGGTCTACCGCGACGGCGTCTGGTACATCATCAATTCGGCGGGTGGGATCTCGATAACGAATTTTGGACTCGCAGGCGATCTGCCGCTCCCGGCCAGTCATCTTCCGTGATGGCCGATGGTCTCACACACGCGCGTCGGGGTCGTGGTTCCGATGATGCCCCGGCGGCCAGACCACGAGAAACACGAGCCTACTGAACGCACCAACACCCATCTGGTAGCAGACGACACACACTACACGACTTATTCTGTATTAACTAGTCGGAATTGATGAACGTCAGCGGTGAGGTGGGTGACATTCCATTAAGGGCACGGCGGAGCATCGGAACGAGGCCTTCGGTTTCCATGTATTCGCGGCCGAGCAAACGACGGAAACGCTTGTCTTTCGTTTCGCCGGTCAGCTCTTTCAGCATTCCGCGGCAGAACGCGTTCACGATCTCGGGGGCGAACTGCTTACCGGAATTGCGCTGGAGATCGTCGAACACTTCGCCTGCGGGCCGCCGGCGCTTATAAGGGCGATCCGTTGTCATTGCGTCGAATGAGTCGGCGAGATTTACTACCTTGGCAATGTAAGGAATGTTGCGATCGTAGAGTCCATCGGGGTAGCCGCGGCCATCCAGTCGCTCGTGATGATATTTCGCGGCCAGCGGGACATCCGCAAACGGATGATGTATCGGCAGGAGGATCTCGTAGCCGATAGCAGGATGACGATTTAGTTCGGCCGACTCTTTGGCGTTGATGCGATAGGGCGCGTTTATTATCTTTCGCTCGACCGTAAGCTTGCCGACATCGTGCAGATAACCGGCAACCGCGGCACCTTCGACCTCGTTGTCGCCCCAGCCAAGTTCCTGCCCGATGATCTCCGAATATTTCCCGACACGCACTGAATGACCTTCCGTATAACGGTCCTTGCAGTCGATCGCGGCGGCGAACGCGCGAACCGTGTCCTTGTAGGTCGTCTTGAGATTATCGTAGAGCTTTCGATTTTCGTCGGCTTTTCGCTCAAGATCGGCGAGCAGGTTCCGCTGAGCAATTGCCACCCCAATGTGTCTGCCCATCGACGCAATTATGTCGCGGTCGTAACTCGAATACGGCTCGCCGCTGGCCTTTTCTCCGAGCAAAAGCATTCCGACCATCTCATCACGGATCACCAGCGGGACGACCAACTCGATCCAGGTCCGACTCAGGCTGCGGTCATAGACTTGCACGAACGGCAGAACGCTTGCTTGGGAGACTTCGATCGGCACTAGACCGTTGGCGAGGAATTGGCGTTCGTCTTCCTGCACAAGCGACATCGCTAAAGGAAATTCATCGCCCAGGGCACGGGCCGCAACAAGCTGCATCGAATGCTCAAATCGCGAATACCGCGCGACGCCGCCGCGCATGATCGCGAGCGAACCAAGCAGCAGATGGAGCGACGTCCGCATCGTCTCGTGAAAGTCGTTGCGGCTAGCCACTTCCTGGCCCAGCTCGGCAAGCGCCCCGAATGTGTGGATGAGCTTGCTCTTCGCTTCGGTCATCTGCCGGAAGTTCGTAGATTTGAAATCCTGAATTTTCATTACGTACGACAGGCTTTCCAGCCCGTCGGTCCCGCTATCGCAAGAGGGGACAGGCTGGAAAGCCTGTCCTACAGGGAGTCCTCTTTAAGCAATGGTCACATGCTTCGTCAGTCCCAGCATTTCGAATAGCTCTACCGTTTCCTGCTTTACGTCCGAAAACACGACCTTGGCTCCAGTGCCGCGGGCCGAATCGATAACGCCGAGTAATATCGAGACTCCGATGCTGTTGACGATCTCGGTGCGCGAAAAATTTACGACGAGCTTGGTGCAGCCCTCGGCAAGACGCCGACGGCATTCGCCTTCGATTTGCTCGCCTGAAAGCTTGTTCAAATAGTCGCTTGCAAACACGACCGCGCTTTTTTCTTCCGCATTAACGGTTTCGGTTTCAGTGATCACGTTGTTTCCTTTTTGATAAAGTGGGCTGACGCGGCCTGTTTGAGGTTAGTTTTTAGCACAACGGTGGGGAGAAAACAATAACTTTTCTCGGTGCGGCCGTAGGTTGGTTGCTTTTACTGCACTATTCTGTTGACTCGAGTTGGTAGCTCTGAAAATTAAACTCGACAAGCGCCTTCCGGCCTGCACGTGGTGGGTTCTAATATGGTTAACGAAAAAAGGATCATGTTCCAGATCCTGCTCTCTACAACGCTGCTTGAAGGTACTTCGTCATCACGATCCTTGTACCGTCATCCACTTGTTCAATATTGACTTCGTCCATTAACCGCCGCATTAGATTAAGTCCCCAACCCCTGCGTCCCTCGGTCGGCTCGGGAGCCGCGGCAGTGGAAGTAAGACGGAGACCGCGGTTCGACACCGTAAGCACCACCCGGTCGCCGTCGACGCGAAACCGTAGATGGATCTTTCCGTCGGGGCTAAGGCTGTGCTCCGAGGCATTGATACATGCTTCGACAAGAGCGGTCTTCATCTGGTTGATCGACCGCGAATCGAAATGATGACGCTTTGCCACCTCTTCGATCGCGTGAGCCGCCATAAGCTCGGCGTCGTCCCGCATCGGTATGACCATCTCATACTCGTTATCTGCCAGCGGCTGAGCGACCGCGGGTGGAGCATCCAGGAATTGGCGTAGGACACCGACCTGACGACGGCTGGAGCCATATGCGTTCCGCGTCCTGAGAATTTCGATCGCTTCGTCCGAGAAGCCCTCGGGAGACACAAGCCACAATTTGAACTTCGGGAAGTTACACATCACGGCAGCGGCTTCCAGTCGATCGCACCAGAATTCGACAAGCTCACGCGATGCTTCAAGCTTTGAATCTATCTCGGCCGCGATCCAGACCACCTCGTCGTCCGGCACCGTTTGTTCGCCCGGAGCCTCGAAACCGAGTGCTATCGCCGACCGCTCGGATTCGGCCAACTGTGCCATCGGTTTGTAAAAAGAAGATGCAGCGGTCGTAAAAAAGATCTTCGGTAAAGTTATCGATGGATCGGACGGCAACTTGTTTAAGACTTCCTTATCCGGAACGCCTTTCGATGGATCGCGGAATTGCGCGTAATCAACCAGAGCTGCCGGCACCCTCTGACCCGAAAACGAACCGAGCACCTCACGCAGGCCCAGAGACGATCGCGTCCGGTAAACGCGAGCCATTATTTCGGGTGCCCTCGTGATATATGTCCCCAGCGAATCGCTGAATATCGCCGCCCGGCCCTCCGTCGCGGATGTTAGGCGAAACCGGGCAGCAACGTAGTCGGACAGGGCGATGTTTTCACGCACGGTTTCGATGTGCACAGGCGTGAGCCGGATCAGCTCCGCAACGTTAAGCCGGTTCAGCAACGAATCGGTCTCCGGCCCACCAAGCTGAAGGCGTCGATGCCAGCGTTCGCGCTCCACGCGTCCGGTTTCGGACACCTGACAGTCGAATAGCATGCTCACGACGCTTCGCTCGATCTCTGAGCCTCGACAGATCGAAGCAAACAGCGATTCAAACTCCCGACCGAGCCGTCCACCGAATAGCGAGTCTGCATAGGTCTTTTCGACATCCTCGAAACTCTCCAGACCGACCCCCGCATCGAATGCAGACCGGATGACGCTCCGCATCAGCGACGCATTCCGCCCTAGCTGCGCAGCTACAAGATCGCGCGCCGCCTCACTGACGGCGATGCGGCTCTCCCTGGCGAAAACTTCCACGACACGTGAAGCGTCCTCGAAGTCGAGGTGATCGAGCTCGATGCGATCGCAGTCGACCTGGCCGTAAAGAAAACGTCTGTGGCCTGAAAAGATGAAACCGATCCCCGCGCTCGTGAATATGTCCCGTAGCTCTTCAAAGAACTCCATGCCGCCTTCGATGTTCAGGAGCTCGTGAAGATCGTCGACCATGACCAACGGGCGCGCATCGTTTGCTGCAGCTCGGGCGGGCGCAGCGAGACAATTGCGTATCGTGCTGCGACTGGTCCCCGACGGTGTCGAAAGATTTCGAACCGACTCTATCAAACGGTCCATCCAGAATCCGCCGGTCGAAAGGGACAACTCCGCAAGCTCCTCCAAAGTGACCGGAGAGCGAAATATCGAGGGGTCCTGCCTCCGAAATGCGACGAGCTGCCGGACGAATTCATCCAGGAACGAAGCCGCGATATCTGCTGCGGAGCGCGACGTACGCCGGATGGCAAAGTAGAACGGCACAATTTCTTGCTGGTCGCGAAACAGGCGATCAAAGGTTTGCTTGAGAAGTTCGGACGCGCCGGCACCCGGCGAAGAGAGCAACAGTAGACCGTCCGATGACAGAGCGTGCGCGCGTAAGCGCGCGACCTCCGTCTCACGGCCTATAAAATCGATGGCCGGTCTCCCGGCCAGGATCCTGTCCTGGTGTGCGCTCGCCATCTAATTGATCTTATCGTTGAAAGACTTGCCGTATCCGTCGTAAATTTGCACGTTATTTCGGCCATGGTCTTTCGCTTCGTACAATGCGTGATCGGCCGCCGCGACGAGGTCGTCCGGCGTTTCTATATCGTTCGAACACGACGCAATACCGATGCTCACGGTGACCTTGCGTTTCGGAAAATCAGCATGCTCGATACGCTGCCTGAGACGTTCGGCGATCGCCGCAGCCTCGCTTGATGTTGTCTGCGGCAAGAGGATCGCAAACTCCTCACCACCGTACCTGGCAGCGACGTCCGCTCCGCGAAGAATGTCCTGCAGCACGCCTGCGACGATCTTCAGCGCCGCATCGCCGGCCGGATGTCCGAACGAATCGTTATAGGATTTGAAATCGTCGACGTCGAGAAGCATCAGGGTCATCGGAAAACGATGGCGTTTGGAACGCTGGATCTCTTCGCTCAGACGCTTTTCAAGATATCTTCGGTTTAGAAGGCCGGTCAGGGCGTCGGTGACCGACAGTTGCTCGAATTCGCCCGCCATATCCTTCAGACTTGTTCGGTCGATGGCCACCGCAATGTGTGGCGCGATGGCGTCCAGCAGCTCCAAATCTCGCTCTTCGAATGCACTTCCGGTTGCCTTGTCCGTAAAATTCATTACCGCAAGGCGGCGTTCGCCGATCAGGAGCGGGTAGCTGATGAAGGAGCTGGTTTTATAACGCCACTCCTCGGGGGCCGAACTCATACGCGTCCGGGTAATGTCTCCGACGACGATCGGCTTGCCGGCTTGGAGGACACTTTGAGCGACCCGTCGGCCGATTCCCGGCTCTACAAAAAGATCCACTTTCGCACCTATGGCGGCCTTTGCATATAAACCCTCGGACTGTTCCTTTCTTACGAGCAGAGACGCCCGCTCGGATTGAACAAGCTCGGCAGAAACTTGCGTTACGTGTGTCCAAAAATCTTCCGCGTCGATCCGCTTCAGGCTTTCGGTAAATCGGCTGGTCGCCCGACTCAACCACTCTCGACTTGCGATCTCACGGTTGAGCCGCAATATCTCCAACTGCGGTCCGATGCGACGGCAAAAACGCATGATCTCGGTCGACGTTTCGGCACTGACCCGGCCCTCGACGCCAATAGCACCACGCATCTCGCCGCCTACTATCGATGCAAACAAGCTGAGGGTACGGCCGTACCCCAGCGATCTGTCTGCGATGCGCTCTCGAAGCTCGAGCGGAAGTCTTCGTCTCCACGCATCGAGCAGACGCGCGTTGTCGGCGGCTATGCCCACCCTGATCGGTGCGCCGCGAAGACCTCCGGTCGCAGCAACAATCTCGAAGTGATCATCTTTTCGTTCAAACCAGACCAGCGAATCGAGACCGTAGCTCGTGCGTAAGAATTCAAGCAGGCCCCCGCAAGCAGTTTCGTAATCAAGTTTGCCAAGGCGCTCGTACAGCGAGCGAAGTGCTCTCGCTTCGTCGATCGGCCTGTCTTTCGCCGGTGCAGGACGCTGGGGATGCTCGCCAGAAGGGTGTGTTTCGGAGCTCGAACGAACGTCGGCGCCGCTCTTCGGTGCAGGGATCTGCTGGTCGATTCGGGTTGTAGTTTGCTGCTTGGGCGACGGTGGCGGCGACGGTGCGGGGATAACCTTACTCTTCTTCTCCGTGACGCGGTACTTCGACAGTTCGGTGATCGCTTTGTTTATGCCCGACACACCGTCAAGCAGGACATTCTCAAAGAACTCGTTTGCCTGGAACTCTCTCCATTCGCCGGAGATCGCCTTCTCCGTGGCTTGCCGGTAGTCGTCAGCGGTCGTGAATGTCCTCCCTACGATCGCGACAAAGCGTTTTCCACGATCCGCTACCGGGACGGCCCTGCATGTCAAACCAGCGTAGCACCTGTATTCGAACTCCTCGCCGGATTCTGTGTTGCGGAATGCCACCCCACAATACTCGGCGCACCGTGGGGCGAATATCGGCGAAGAGGTAAGAGCCCGGCAGATCGAATTGTTATTGGATACCGAAACCTCGCGCGAATTCTCATCAAGCACAACAACCGCCACACCGTTGTCTTCGGCTAGACGGTCGAGCATCCTCTGTTTTTTCAGGGCCGGTGGGCTCATCGAAAAATGCGCAATATGCGGGCAAGCCGCTGGGGACCAACGCTATTCTAATACTTTCTGCGTTTTGCTTACTTGCTTAATAGAAGCAATTCGGCACGGCTTTCAAGAAAAATCCCGCTGTTCACTCGATTATAGAGCAGTATGAGTCGAGTGCTGAGCGGTAACGTCGAGTGACGTGCGAGGTGGGATACCGGGAACCAGGATCAACAAACCAGAACCAGAAACTTATCGGTGCAATGCTTCGATGCACTCAGGTTGCGTTGTATCGCGCCGCTGGCGAGAAAGTAACGTAATAGCACGTTTTATCGTTTTGGCACGTTGGTTGTTTGATACTTCTAGTTGCAATCAACAGTTCAGATATTTCAAATTCCAGGAGGTAAAATTTCATGATTAACGATTACGAAGCCACAAAACCTATAACCACCGACGCGACATTCGGCTCGGGCACCGCGTCGAATGACGATGTCATCTCGACGCTGAATGGTCTGATCGAAACCTGTAAGGACGGTCAGAACGGTTTTCAGGAAGCAGCGGAGGGCGTCGAGCGTTCCGATCTGAAATCGCTCTTCTACGAATTCTCGCAGCAACGCGCAGAGTTTGCGGGTGAGTTGCAGCAGCTGGTTCAATCGCTCGGCGGCGATCCCGAAAATACCGGCAGCATCGCGGCAGCTTTGCATCGCGGCTGGATCAATATCAAGTCGGCGGTTACCGGCAAAGACGAATCGTCAATTCTCGCCGAGTGCGAACGGGGTGAAGATTCGGCAAAGAACAACTACAAGGAGGCTCTCAAGGAGCCGCTTCCGGCAAATGTTTTGGAAGTTGTGCAGCGGCAGTATGGGGCAGTTCAATCGGCACACGACCGCGTGAAGGCGCTTCGCGACGCGACGTCGACAACCGACGATCTTACGGATCGCTCAAAACCAGCATCAACAAGCTACTGATCATCACATTCATATCTCGGCTTGTTGTAAGAAGAGGCCTGCGAATTCGCGGGCCTCTTTTCTTGTCAGAACCTGAAGCGACAGCGACCGAATGACCCGATTGCGGACTGCGGAATGCCGAATGTGATTTTAATATTGCGCCTAGTGGAATCCACAGTTCCCGATTCCCCCTCCGCAATCGGGTCACCCGGTCGCTACGGCTCCCGGTTCTGACCTGCATCGCCGGCCCCGATCGCGCCCATGCCGGCGTTGTGCTCGATGTGCGGATGCTCGGGGTTGATGCGGATACATGCCGCGAAATGTTTAGGCTTGATCTCGGCCAATGACGGGACGATCCTCTTACAATCGTCGATCGCGAAGGCGCAGCGCGTGTGGAACGGGCAGCCGGATGGCGGGTTGATCGGCGATGGGACATCGCCCTTCAGGATAATGCGTTCGCGCGTCGCTTCAATCTCCGGATCGGGAACGGGGACAGCGGAGATCAGAGCTTTCGAATAAGGCATCAAAGGCTCGGCGTAGATCTCTTTGCCGTCGGCAAGCTCGACGATGCGGCCGAGATACATCACGGCGACACGGTCGGACAGGTGCCGAACTGCTCGCAGGTCGTGTGAGATGAAAAGATACGTCAGGCCTTTTTCCGCTTGCAGGCGCTCCATCAGATTCATGATCTGCGCCTGGATAGAGACGTCGAGCGCGGAGATCGGTTCGTCGGCGACTATGAATTCCGGATCGACCGCCAGCGCTCGCGCTATACCGATACGCTGTCGTTGACCGCCGGAAAACTCGTGCGGATAGCGCTTGATAAAACGTCGGCTGAGACCGACGGTCTCCATAAGCACTTCGACCTTCTCATTCACCGACTTTCCATTCTGAAGTCCGAATGTACGTATAGGCTCGCCGATAATATTCCCGACGGTCATACGCGGATTCAGCGACGCGTAAGGGTCCTGAAAGATCATCTGCAGATGCTTCCGCTGTTCGCGCATCGCCTTCTGCGGCAGGTGAGCGAGGTCCTTGCCGTTGTAGAGAACGCGTCCGCCTGTCGGTTCTGTCAGCCGAAGTATCGCCTTGCCCAGCGTCGATTTCCCGCAACCGGATTCGCCGACAAGTCCCAGCGTCTCGCCTTTGCGAATGTCGAGCGTTACGCCGTCGACGGCTTTCACATACTTCGCTGCGCGAAACAGACCGCCACCCAGCCGATAGTAAACCTGCAGTCCGTCGAGCGTGATCAAGTTGTTGTCGTTAGTTTCCATCAAAACATTACCTATTAGGTCAGTCCACCTAGGTTAGGTTTATCTGCTTACTGCTTACTGCTTACCGCTTACTGCTCGTTGCCGGCGGCTCAATGCTAACAGGCTTCTCATAGTCGTAAACGATCGACAAGGTTTTCAACTCGCCACCTTCATAATCGACCTGGATCTTCTTCGGCAGTCCGTCAGCAGATCGAACCCAGATCTTCGACGTGAACGGATAGGGCGACATTCCTTCCTTGGCCTCGTTCTGGTAGTTGTAGAGATAAGCGCGCTCGCCATCAACCGATTCCTCGCCGGCGTAATTCACATCTCTGAGACTCTCCAGACCTTTCTCATCGAAAAGCTCGCGGATCTGCGGAACCGTCTTTCCCAACGCTCCCGGCATCTTCTGCCAGTTCTGACCGACCTTCATGTACATATCGCGGCCGATGATGATCGTCTCGGTTCGTACCGTTCCATCCGGGTCGCGGTAGGTCATGTGAAACCGATCCGGAGATTGGTAATCGAGCTCGATGTGCATCGGGGTCTTCCCCTCGCCGTCCATAGTTGCGCTGAACCGCGGAAGGTCGAGAAATTTCTTTGAAGCGCGGATCACATCCGCACGCGGGTCGTCCGTCGGTGCGGTTTCCGGATTCGCGGGTGCCGTCGCCGTTGTGGTCGATTCGCTTTCGGCGACGTCCGGATTTCCGACTTCGAGGAATTTAGGCGCCCGGCACCCGAGTGCGAATAGCACCAGGATCATGATCGCCAAAGACAGATTCTTCATCGTGTTTCTCCGACCGTCGCTTGGAACTTTGCGGCTTTGCGGGAACATCGACGTCACCAAACCCAGGCTTCCAGAAAAACGATGCGGTGTTCTCGCAAAGTCGCAAAAGCCGGAAAGAAAACAAGCCCCGCCGTGTGGGATCAACCCCTCGAAATCCATTCAATTAACTCCCTCGATCACGTTCCTCTTGGCCGTCGTCGGCGGATTGATCTTTGAATCCTCATACACCTCTTCCGCGAAGTGACACAGCGAATGATGGTTCTCGTTTATCTGAACGAACGGCGGGAAGTCGGTCCGGCAGATCTCTTCGGCGCGATAACATCGCTCGGCAAAAGGGCAGCCCGGCGGCAGATGCGCAACATCGGGCGGAAGGCCCGGGATCTGATACAACTCCGTACCCTCTTCATGAGCCGGATCCGGCACGCTTTTCAGCAAACCTCGTGTGTAAGGATTCGCCGGCGTGTTGAACAACTCGTGCGTGGGAGCCTGCTCGAAAACCTTGCCGGCGTACATGACAATGATCTTGTCGGTCATGCCGGCCACGACGCCAAGATCGTGCGTGATCAGAATGACGCTGGTTCCCATCCGCGCTTTGAGGTCTTTTATCAGCTCGAGTATCTGCGCCTGGATCGTCACGTCGAGCGCTGTCGTCGGCTCATCGGCGATCAGCAACTCGGGATCGCATGACAATGCCATTGCGATCATCACACGCTGCCGCATGCCGCCCGAGAACTCGTGCGGGTAATTGTCGATCCGCTCATGTGCCTCGGGGATCCCGACTGTCTTGAGCATCTTTATCGCGTGCTCGTACGCCTGCTTTTTCGTATGGCCCAGATGCAGCTGCGTCACTTCCATCAACTGCGTCGAGATCTTCAGAAACGGATTGAGGGACGTCATCGGATCCTGAAAGATCATCGCCATCCTGCGGCCGCGGATCTTGCGCATCTCGTCCAGCGAAAGCGCTCGAACATCCGTTCCGTCAAAGATGATGTCGCCATCGACGATCTTTCCCGGCGGCTCCGGGATCAAACGCATGACCGAAAGGTTCGTCACTGACTTTCCGCTGCCGGATTCGCCCACGATCCCGAGAGTCTCGCCCTTTTCCAACTCGAACGAGATCCCGTCGACCGCTTTCACCACACCGTCCTCGGTTTGGAAATAGGTCTTAAGATCGTTGACCGATAAGATTGTGCCGTTGTTAGTCATCTGTATCCGGGTTCAGAGTACGAGCTTCAGCTTGTTCCTGGCTGAGGAAGAACGCGATAAATCGCGCACACTGAACTTCTAAAATTTTCTTGTTTGCGGATCGAGCGCATCCCGCAAGCCGTCGCCCAAAAAATTCAGCGAGAACAAAGTCAATGCCATCGTCACGCCCGGGAAGATAAGCTGCCACGGGAAGATCGATATGTTCTTTATCCCGTCCGCCGCGAGACTCCCCCACGATGCGTACGGTGCCTGGACGCCCATTCCGAGGAACGAAAGAAAAGCCTCGGTCAACATTACGCTAGGCACCGTCAGGGTCGCGTAGACGATCACCGGCCCGAGTGCGTTCGGGACGAGATGCCGGAATATTATCCCGAATGCGGAAACGCCCGACGCTCTCGCCGCAAGCACAAATTCCTCATTCTTCAGCGACAGGATCTGACCGCGAACGACGCGTGCCATCGTCAGCCATGAAACGAGGCCGAGGGCGAAAAACAAAAGGAATATCTGCGACAGCCCCTGATTGCCGGCACCTCCGACCTTCTCAGACAGCCACGCTATGAAATCCGGAGTATTCGGACCACCGAAAATGGATAGCAGCACAATAACGATCAGGATGTACGGGATCGCGTAAATGATATCGACGATCCGCATCATGAAATTGTCGATCCGTCCTCCGAAATAACCCGCGATTGCGCCGTATGAAACTCCGACGAGCAGCGATACGAGCGTCGAGATGATACCCACCATCAGCGAGATACGACCGCCCTGCAGGACGCGCGCAAAAAGATCGCGACCCGCATCGTCCGTACCCATCGGATGCTGCAACGACGGCGGGAAGGAGCGTACAAGATCTCCTTCCTCGATCTGGGAAGGGACATAGTCTGCGGTAATGCCGGTCGCCAGACGGATGATCGTCGGCCCGATCGTTACCAGCAGGAGCATGAAGCCGAGCACGATCATGCCGAAGACCGCAAGCTTGTTCTTCAGCAAACGGCGCCATGCGTCGCGCCAGAGAGAGGTCCCTGCGACCGCCGCCTCTGCCCGCTGGCTCTCCAGCACCAGTTTCGGGTCGCCGCTCGCGTCAGACGTTTCGACGACGGATGTGGCGTTACAGAAAGTGCAGACGACCATCTCCTGTGCCGCTCTCTCAAGGACAATCGTCGCTCCGCATTTTGGACAACTCAGCTCTTTCAACATAGACCCCTATTCGTAACGTATTCTCGGATCCAGGAACCCGTACCCGATATCGACCAGCAGATTAAAAATCATGATCAATATCGACAGGAATGCGACGATGCCGAGGATCAACGGCTCATCACGATTCAGGACCGACTGAATAAAAATGTTCCCAAGACCGGGAATAGCAAAAACTTTTTCGACTACGACCGTGCCCGCGAGAAGCGACGCAAGTGCGGGGCCGGTAAAGGATACGACCGGAACGATTCCGCCCCGCAACGCGTGTTTCAAAAGCACGGTCGTCTCATTCAACCCTTTTGCTCTGGCGGTGCGTATGTAATCCGACCGCATGATCTCGAGCATCCCGGCTCTTGTCAGCCGTGCGATGTATGCCATATAGATCGCGGCCAGGGTAAGTACCGGCAGAAGCAGATTCTGTGGCCCGCCCCACCTCGCCGGAGGAAGCCAGTAAAGCCCGAGCGCAAAAACGAGCACGAGCAACGGCCCGAGCACAAAGTTTGGGACCGAAAGACCAAGCATCGCTAGCGCCATCGATCCGTAATCAAATGCTGAGTTCTGTCTGAGCGCAGCGATGATGCCGGCCGCAAGCCCGACAATGAGTGCGAGGACGTACGCAAGGAATCCGATCGTCGCCGAATACGGCAGGTGGCGCCAGATAATGTCGTTCACGGATTCACCCTGGTATTTAAGCGAATCGCCAAAATCGCCGCGGACGACGTTCCCAAGCATGATCCCGTACTGCTGATACCACGGTTTGTCGAGTCCGTACTTCCGGCGGATGTTCTCCTCGATCGCCGGCGGCAGCGTTTTCTCACTCGAATAAAAGTTACCGGGTGCGACTCGGATCAGGACCCAGGTTACCGACACGACGAGCAACGCCATCGGAATGATTATCAACAGTCTTCGAAGTATGAAACTGAGCATTCTTATTCCGCTGTCCGGGCGTCGTCACCCTTCATCTCCTCCTTGAGACGCAACTGGGTTGCCATGATCCGTGAGATGTGGCCGTCGACCCACGTGTCGCTGACGTTCATAATGTTGTCTACATCCCGGTCCCACTTCTGAGGATCCTGTTCGAGGTACACGAACTTCCAGGCGTGCAGCGTTCCGGGATTCGGGTACATTCCCTTCACGTACGGCTTCTTGATCCAATTGGTAGCCTGCGTCTGTAGCGGGATAACAGGTTGCTCCTGGATCATCATGAACTCGGCAAGAGCAAGCTTTTCGAAGCGCTTCATCTCGTCCTCTTCCATGTTCGCCTCGTCGAGAAGCTTGTCGTACTTCGGATCGAACCAGCCCGTCGAGCTGTCATTCTTCTCACTGTAAAACAGGTACAGGAACGTAAACGGGTCCATGTAGTCGCCAACCCAACCGGCGCGACCAAAGCCGCTGTACTCGAGCTTCTTTCGATAAGTCAGGAACGTCTTCCACTCCATATTCTTGAGCGGTATGGTTATGCCGAGGTTTTGCTTCCACTGGGCTTGAATAAACTCCGCTGAAGCCTTATTGCTCTCTGCCGTGTTGTACAGAAGCTCGACCTGCTCGACCGGAAAATTCGGCACAGAATATCGGTTCCCCGACTGCTGGACCGGGAAGCCGGCTTCGGTAAGAAGCTGACGCGCCTTTACCGGGTCGAACACGCGTGCACGCCACTGCTCCATCGTCATTCCCTTCTTTTTCAGTTCCTCGGCGTAAACCTTTTTCCGCGCTTCTTCATACTTGGGGAAAATGCCCTCAGGTGTGAAATCCACGAGCGGCTTCGTCGTCTTTCTGAACTTCGCCAGGGCCTCGCGATCGATAGCAAGTGAAAATGCCTGCCGCACCTTCAGGTTGTTCATCGGCGGCTTCTTGACGTTGATGGTGTAATACTCGATCGCGACTTCGGGGAAGTTCAGATATTCGTCCTTATATTCGCGAACCACCTCGTTCCAGGCTGCAGGCGGCGTATGGTTATACATCGCGTCAATTGAGCCGGCCTTATAGAGGTTCATCATCGTCGTGGCTTCGTCAAGCGGGTAAAATTCGATGCCGGCGAGACGAACCATCTCCGCGTCCCAATAGTTCGGGTTCTTTACAGTAACAATACGGTCGTACGGACGATGCTCTTTCAGGAGGAATGCTCCGCTCGTCACGATATTCTCCGGTTTAGTCCATGCCTTACCAAATTTCTCGACCGTCGGAGGATGAACGATGCGGAACAGTTGATGCCCCAACAAACCGATGAAATACGGCGCCGGTTGACGGAGCCTGAGCCGGAATGTCCAATCGTCTATCGCCTCAACACCGATGTCCTCACCCCTTATGGGAACCAATTCCTTGCCCTCAACAGCTGCCTTCAGCTTCGGATCACCATCGAGCGATTCCTTTCGCTGTTTTTCCGAGCCCGGAACTGTCA
>DASUSJ010000048.1:0-4415 GCA_036375155.1 Pyrinomonadaceae bacterium | reverse complement strand
CGTCGCGTTTGGATGGGTGAATCCGTATTTCCTTACATTCATCGACGACCCGGAGTATAACCTTCCGCTGACTCTGGTTTACATTGCGATCGGCTTTCTTGGATTGAGTGCCGGGTTCTTTCTCCCGATTGGAAAATTCATAGCCGGAGTTCTAGAGACGCGATTGCCAAAGTGGGATTGGCATCCGGACGGCGTTTGGATACCCGGAATCTTGCTTTTGCTCGGCGGCATTGCTTTCAACCTCATCGGCTTTTTGCAGGGCCTGCTCGGTTTTCAACGGAACATCGAGATCAATATTTTTGACGGGCTGCTGTTCTCTTTGCTCACGCTGTTGACGGCGGGCACGGTGTTGCTGTGGCTGGCAATTTTCAGCACGAAACAGCGAACGGCGATCTTCTATATCGTTCTTGTGTTGTTGCTGGTTTTCATACCTCTGCGAATGGCTCTTCTCGGCTCCCGGAGTAGTCTCGTGCTGAGCCTTTTCCCGATCGCAATGGCATTCGTTTACTCGGGGCGGAAACTGACGTTTCGAACCTTTAGCCTCTTCGCAGCTGTGGGTCTTCTGGCCGTGGCGATCGGCGTCACGTACGGCACCACGTTCCGGAGCATTAAGGGCTCGGAGGCGCGGATCAGCGCCGGCGATTATTTCGGCCAGGTGATGGCAACGGTAGAATATCTTTCGGCTGAGGACCCGGTCATCATCGCCAAGCAAAGCGCCCAATCGCTGGCCGACCGGGTCGAGAATTTAAGTTCCGTTGCGGTGGTAGTATCCAACTACGAGAAGCTCGCACCGTACGAAGCAAGTTACGGTCTCGAGAACAACATCGTAAACGACCTGTATACGTCATTCATCCCGCGCTTTGTCTGGCCGGAGAAGCCTTCTACGTCTGACGCTCGGGCTTACAGTGACCTGTACTTCAACTACGGTGAGAATTCATTCGCGATTTCGCCTTTCGGCGACCTCCTGAGAAATTTCGGCCCGATCGGTATTCCGCTCGGCATGCTTGTTCTCGGTATTTACCTCCGGTTCATCTACGCGACGCTGATAGACACGCCGATACCTGCAATGTGGAAAAAGGTCGCATACTTTCCGCTCTTGACGATCGTGTCGTATGAGGCCTTTTACGCGACGATATTCCCCTCTGTCATACGGCTTTTCTTCGTATTGGCCCTTAGTCTGGCCCTTGCCAATCTCTTTACGACTAAACGGCAATCAAGCAGCAAGGCGGCCCTCCCTATCCGCTGATAACTCGTTGTTCGGAGCGGATCTCCTTCCGAAATACGGTTCGGTGGCAGGAGCGAAGTTTACTCCTGAATTGCGCCCGGCTCGATTCCCGATCGACGGAACAGCGACCGCTTGACCGTCTCGCGATCTTGCGGGGTGAGGAAACCTGTCGCGGCGAGTACACCGGCGAACGCCGCCGCGCCGGTGAGTCCGGCGATGATAAGACTCGCATAAGTACCGTCCATCGTCCTCAGAATGAACGTTTGGATGACCGCCATTACTGCGGCGGCAAACAGGACGCGTGATGTGACTGCCAGCCAGAATCTCCATTCGACCTGACCTAGGAAACGCCGCTCCGTATAAACAATGATCGGGAACGTCACAAGTGCCGCAGCGAAACGTGCCCAGGCCACGCCTTCGCTCTGCCAAAACTCGGCTCCGATTATCATGAGAGGTATTGCAAGGGCCATCCAGGAACCCGTCATGATCACGTTCAACGCAGGAAACTTAAAGACCTCTGACAGCTGGAATGCCATTATCCCGATGCAGATCACGGCGAAGGTAAGACCATGGGGTATGAGGAGGGGATACGACTTAGTAGCCAGCTCTGAGCTAACCCAGAGCTCCAGGAACAGCGCTCCGCAAACGATGAAATTAGTTACGACAAAAACGACGATCGCCAGAATGATCTTGTTTGCCCGGCGGTAGATCTCGGTTATGCGCTCGCGATCTTCGATTATTTCATTCACGACCGGAAAAATCGCCTGTACAAGGCTCGCGATAAAGCCGTGCATGTAGGTCGCGAGTAACATCGGGACAAAGTAGTATGTCAATCCTTCGGCGCCGAATTTTCTCATCACCCACGAACGCTCAAAGATAAACAAGGCATTCGCGAAAACTTGATACAGGAGGATGTTTCCGGCGTATCGGGCGACCGTTGTCATCATCGATCGCGGAATCTCGGTGACAAACGAGATCGACGGTAGGAGATGTCTCGCACGCAGATAGAACAACAGACCCGTGGCCGAGACGACCCCGAGATTCCAGATCAAAAGCGAGGTCACGCCAAAGCCATTTATCGCCAGAACGATATTTCCGCCGCCAAGCAGAAGTCCGTTCAGGTTGGTCAATGTTACATAGTTGTCGAACCGGTGAACGCCCTGAAGGACGAACTGGAACACCTGGCTTAGCATTGAAGCGAGACCGATCGCCCCGGCTACGCGAAGCGCGGTGATCGCCGCCTGTTGCGACTCTTGAGGAATCAAAAGCAGACTTTCGACAATTACAGGGGCCAAAAGCGCGAGAAGGAGCGATCCGAGTACACCGAATGTAAGGCTGAGCCAGAATGTTGCCGCGACAACTTGTGTAACCTTTTCCGATTGGCCGGCAGCGCGATATTCGGGGACATACTTCCCTGCTACCTTCCCGATGCCGAACGTAAAGGAGTAGCTGATAAACCCGAGGACGATCGCGAATAATCCGTATTGTTCATGTCCGAGATACCGGACAAGGATGGGGGTTGAAAAGAACCCGAGGAGGATGGGAAAGATCCACGCCAGCACACTGAACAACGAGTTTGTCGCGAGGCTCCGTCTCTTTCCCGTCCGGTCAGCTGCCACTAGGTTAGGGCCTCCGAGTATGCTTCGATAGCCGATGCAGCCGCTTCGCGTTCGTCGAACTTCTGCACGACGTATTCGCGACCGACGGAAGCGAGACGCTTGCGCAGATCCAGATCATTCTTCAGCGTCACGATGGCGGTGGCGAGTGCGACCGCATCGCCTGCCGGGATCAGGATGCCGGTTTCCATATCCTTTACGGCTTCGGGAATCGCGTACACATTCGTCGAGATGCTCGGAATGCCGAGCGCCATTGCCTCGAGCAATGCGATCGGCAAGCCCTCGACATAGCTTGGCAGTGCAAAAATATCGGCTATTCGAAAAAAGCGCAGCACGTCCAAACGGTCTTTGCCAAGCGTCTCCGACAGAACGATACGGAATTTTTCGCCCAACGCGAAATCCGCGATCCGCGCTTCTTCTTCGGCGCTGGGAAGCTGGGGCGTGAGCCAGACGAACGAAATTCCTGCTTCCGCGCTGAGAACTCGTTGCGCAGCCTCAAGAAAGATCCACCTTCCTTTTCGATCGATGAATTGTCCGACACACAGCACGATCAGATCGTCCGGCGAGACTCCGTGCTTCTTGAGAATATTACGTCTGTCGAACGGCGCGCTGGCGGCCTCTGCAATCTGAGGCGGGTTGACGGCCGTGAACGTGACACGAATCCTGTTCCAGAATTCATCGTTCACCCAGCCGCGCAGGCGGTTTTTCGTATCTTCGTTCGAGCAAAAGAAGTTGATGCCTGGCAATCGCGAGACGAACTGAAAGCGACCCTTCCAGACTAGACGGCGCCATAGCGGCGCGTCGGGAAGAAAATTGTGCATCGTAAGAAATACTTTTGCGCCCCGCAAGGCCATCGCTGTCAGAAAAGTGACGGACTGCCAGGGCGCGACCTCGATCTGAAAGACGGTGTTTCGGACGTCGAAACGAAGAAGCTCGAGATACGTGCGCCACTCGATCTTGATCCTGTTGAATTGACGGCGGAGCTTACGAGCCAGTGTTCGGGCTGACTGAGTATCCAGCTCGTAGTCAACCAAGTGGTGCTCGATGTTGAGTTCTGACAGGTATCTGATCATTTCGGGTGATGACGTCCGTGGCAGGATCACCAAAATATCCCAGTCTTTCTGCGCGACTTTCATGATCGCAAGGAAGTAGACCTGTGCCCCGCCCCATTGCACATAGTTCCACGCAAACACAATTCTGCGCCGCTGCTGATCCTGGGTGACCGACCTGCTTGTTTTCATTAACTGAGAATTTGGGTTAAGAGATAACGCACCGGATATTTTACTGCGCTCTCGACGCAGCTGCGACAAGACGCCGGCAATCCGGAGCGAGAAACAACTGCGCCCGGGCTATTCGCTCGACTCGCGAACCACGGACATGCGACCGCCGGCGAAGGTTTGTCCCATTCCCATCAAAGGCTCGCGCTAATCACCTTTCGTCCGAGGGTCGGTAATTGTTCCGATGATAATAACTCTGGTAGTAGTAATAGTTGTCCTGCGAACGCAGGTTGACGTTGTTCAGTACGACACCGAATATCTTTGCGCCGACATCCTGGAGCAGCTGCCGTGCTCGAC
>DASUSJ010000047.1:0-4693 GCA_036375155.1 Pyrinomonadaceae bacterium | reverse complement strand
ATGAAAACCGTGTGTCTCACGGCCAGCGATCGTTATGACATCGACGCCGTCGTCCGTCGGAACGATCGATACAACCGCATGAGACTTGCGCACATTGTCTTTAACCCGATCGAACAGATGATTGACAAATCGTCCGTTGCCTTCCGGAAACGTAATGAACTGCTGCGATTCGTCGCCGCTCTTTCGCACGCGTGAGCAAAAATAAAACAAACCGGCCCAAGCCGATGTTTGGTCCAGCTTTAATCCATAGTCGTCGCGACAAGCATAATCGCAATACCAAACGAGGCGTTCCGACGTAAATCCGTTTCGTCGAAGCCAGTCACCGAATGAGATCTTATCCAGCGACGTGATTTCCGCGTCGTCCGAACAATTCCCGACCGGTACCACGAACGCGCGCCGGCCGCGCGAATCACGCCAATTCACCCAGTAGTCGATATGTCTTTGGAACTGCGCGAACTGCAGTTTGTCATCCTCGCTCTCGCCCGGGTGAAGGTACAGTCCGTCGTACCATCGCCCCTTGTAGAAAACTCGCTCTTCCGGTTCGCGACAAAGAAACTGTTCGGCGATGACGACATCTCCATTCGCGGTGCGGTCCTCCGTGAGCGCCATCTCATCGAGAAGCGAGATCAACTCGGTGTTCTCAGGAAACGGGACGGGTAAATAATGTGCACCCCACGGGTATCCGACAGGAGTTCCAATACCGCTCTGAGATGTTCCGCCGATCTCTTTTTCAAGCTCAAGCACGACGAAGTCGTGAAATTTATCTCTTGTTAATTTCCAGGCAGCAGACAATCCCGCGACCCCGCCGCCCACTATAGCGACGCCAACTTTCTGCCACTTATCTGCGGGCACCTCAAAGCTGCCGCCTTCGCGAAGGAGATGCCCGAGCTCCACATTCTGTCCGACGATCTCGCCCTCCGGAAATGTTCGCGCGGTATTCTCTCGACACGCCGCCATCGCGAACGGTGCACCTAGAAATGCTGTCAGTAATTCTCTCCGTGAAAGTTTCACCTTTCCGGGGGAGGGGTCATTCAAACCGCCTCCACTCGGTCTCGTAGTAACGGACCAGTGCCTGGTTGTCGAGACGATTGATCTCGATTCCTTCGTCGGGAGGCATGAGGTCTTTTGGAAAATCGAACATCGAGGCGAACGAACTCGCGTTGAGGAACTGTAGCTCGACCTGTTTCGGTTCAGAGGGCGCTTCGAACGGATGCAACTTCGCAAGAGCGTAGCCCCAAACTCCAAAACTCGGCACCGTGGTTTGATACGGCTTTACGGTGAAAGCAACGGCTTCGAGAGTTCGAATTATCGACCAGTAAGAACTACGCGCGATCAGTGGCGATGTGCACTGGATAACGACCGCAGCATCCGGCGTGAGCTTCTTCTTCAGAAGATTGTAAAAACGTGTCGTGTAAAGCTTGCCGAGTGCGAAGTTGTTCGGATCGGGAAAGTCGACGATCGCGATATCGAATGGTTCCGTCGTCGCGTTGTCGAGCCACACAAAAGCGTCGGCGTTTGTGACCGTGACTCGTGGGTCGTCAAGTGCATTGCGGTTCAGCTCTGCGAGGGCCGGCAGCGCACGCGAGAGACCGGTCATCATCGGATCCAGATCGACAAGCTGCACTCGCTCAACTGATGGATATTTCAGCACCTCGCGCACCGCGAGTCCGTCACCGCCGCCCAGCACAAGAACGCGGCGCGGCGTTCCGTCATACGCGGCGAATGCCGGATGAACAAGTGCCTCGTGATAGCGGTACTCGTCGAACGAGTTGAACTGCAAATTGCCGTTGAGGAAAAGCGAGTAACCGGTCTTGCCCTTCGTCACGACGATACGCTGATAAGGAGAACTCTTCGCATAGATGATGTTGTCGGTAAATAATGCGTCCTCGGCGAGGGTCGTGAGACTGTCAGCTTTGATGAACGCGATCAGCAGGAGCACGATAACTACCGCGCCTTTTATCCGGAGAAAGTTCACATTCTTTTTGATAAGAGGTTCCAGCAGCCACGTCGCCCAAACCGCAACAACGGCATTCAGCATTCCAAACAGTAGCGATGTGCGATTCAGCCCGAGCTTCGGAACGAGAAAGATCGGGAATAACAAACTGGCGACGAGCGCGCCTACGTAGTCGAGCGCCAGCACGCGTGAGACGAGCGTCTTAAAATCCAGTTCGTCTTTCAGTATGCGCATCAGCAGCGGGATCTCGAGACCGACAAGTACGCCGATCAGGAAAACCATTGAGTAGAGAACGATCTGGAAGTACGAGATATGCGCGAAGGTGAGAAAAAGAAGCGGAGCGCTGAAACCACCCAGTACTGCGACGGCGAGTTCGATATCGATAAACTTTTCGGCGATTCGTTTATCGATGTACTTCGAAGCCCACGACCCGACGCCCATCGCGAAAAGGTAGATCCCTATAATGAGAGAAAACTGTGTGACCGAATCGCCGAGTACGTAGCTCGAAAGCGTGCCGGCGAGCAATTCGTATATCAACCCACAAGTGGCGATTATGATGACGTTGAGGAATAAGAGCGGTGTGCGATTCATAACTACGCGACGCCGAGAGGAAGAGACGCGGAGACGCGGAGGAACTTCTTCTCCGCGTCTCCGCGTCGGCGCGTCACTCCTTCGCTGTTATCCCTGGGTAGCAGCGGCGATGATCAGAGCAATGCCGATCATTATCGAGCCGATTACGATTCCAAGAGCGGTGTTGTGATCTTCCTCGATTTCTTTTTTTATCGGATAGACGAGGCCGAGTATCCCGTAAGTCACGGCAAAGATCACGATCCCGATAAAAACAAAAATAAGAGTGGTGACCAGCGTTTCCAAAAGAGCATCCAGCTTCACGACGAGCGCGAACGCGACAGACAAGTTCATCAGCATTTATTTTCCTCCGCGAAAACCTGTGTAGATAAATGGCACGCCCAGTCGCGACCGGCTGCCGGAATTAGCAAGCTCCCAACCGAACCAAGCGGCGGATGCGTACAGCAGCAGCACGCCCATGCCGAATATCAAATAGAGTTTTCTTAGCATAACCAATTATCCGCGAACCGGATTTTCCATGTTGCCTCAGTACTCTTTTTATTCGTCCGAACCGCTCGTGCTGAACATACTGTCCTTCCAGCGACGCGACTCGAACGAGATCTTTCTGAAAAGACCGAGAACTGGCACGATCAGGAGCACGATAAAAGCGCACAGGAAATTCACCCCGCGATTTACGTTCTGCTCTACTTTTAGATCGACCGTCAGCGGCTGGGTAACGTTTTCGAGCGTTCCTTCGACCCGGAGCCGGTATTGCCCCGCTGCGAGCGACGACAGCGTAGCATCGTTTGTCCGATCGCCTTCGGTCCAGCTTTCGCCGTCCTCAACTCCCTGGTAAAAAGAGATCGGTATCGACAGCGATTCGATCTCGTTGTTCTGTTCATTGACGAGATCGATGTCGAGATCCGCCGACGAGTTGTTCACCGGGGCGCTGGCCGTGATGCGCACATTTCTGTTTGACCTGAGTTCGAAAGGCCGACTGAAAATGATCTGCGGCGCCGCGGCAGTGCCGCTAGACGGCTGCAGTGTGACGGTCTCGGAATGAACCGTATTCGTCAGTCCCGTAATGGGTATTAAGAACACCGCGACAACGATCAAAAGAAGCAGCGGTAACAGTCCCCACGTGTAATAAAAGCGTCCCGTAAAAGGTTGGTTCGGTGCGACCGACCACGGCTTCGGAAGCTCTTTAACTCCGAAAACCTTTTCGATCTCGGCGTTCGTCATATAGGTGCCGACCGACCAGTTGATCTCGTTGCCGGTCGATTCCTCCGACAGCATCAGCGGCGGCGAGACATAGTCAACTGCCCTTACAGTCTCCCCTTGTTCGACACGCCAGTAAAACTCGCCCTTCACATACTGCACAACCGCCTGTGCGTCCTGAAATATCTTGAAATTCCGGCCGTTGTACTTCGCAGACCTCGAGCCGAGCATATTGTGGTTGGCGGTAACTTCGGCAGGGTTCACAGGCTCGACGAAGTTCCAGTGATTGTCCGAATGCACGAGCCAGCGGAAACCGATCGTGGCGTTGTAAAGCAGGTACTCGTGCCAATAATACGTTTCCCCTTCGATGGTTACACTCCGCACGACCGCTCCGATGATCTTGAATTTAACGTCGTCTTTGAATGTGCCCTCTGCTCCGATCGGGAGCACGAAACTCTTGTCGACATCGGTCGGCGTGAGCGATTTTAGAAAGCTTAGATTTCCCTGATTGACGTCCAGGAGCGAATCGCAGTTTGGGCAGGTAACACGTTCAGCCTTGTCGGGCACGGTCAGCTCAAGCGGGCCGCCGCAGTTCGGGCAGCCCATCGCGGCCGCGGTCACACGGCGTGCGACGCGTTCGGCGGGCCGCGCATCAGCCAGACCAATGTCGGCTAATGAAACTTTCTGTCCCAGGAAGACCCACGGCGGGTCGATGCTGTAATCGATCGTACCGAATGAATTGCCCGTTCCTGAAAGGTCGGCGTAAGCGCTCTGCTCGTTCGGCGTGAGCTGATACGGGATCTCGCCTTCGGCGGCAACGGCTGTCGCAATACCTTTCTCGACGACCATTAATGGTGCGGGGCTCGGGATCTGGGAAAGGGTTTGTCCGACCTCTAACTGCCCGAATGACGGAACGGAAACCCCGTCTGGCAACGGTTGATAGAACGTTAAATA
>DASUSJ010000046.1:0-4441 GCA_036375155.1 Pyrinomonadaceae bacterium | reverse complement strand
AACACCGTCGCATACTTCTTCTCCGCGGCGACTGTGAAGATCCGCCGCTCAAGTTGAGATTCGCTTTCACTCACCTGTAAACGCGTTTCTCCAATTGTCAGATGGCTCGGCTTTTTCCGTACTTCCAGAAATGGATTCGCGCTCGCTGTCAGTTCCCCGCCCTGGGTTTCTATCGAGACAACTCTTCCCTCCACGAACGAAGATTTCCTGACTAATCCCGTAAAACGGACTTTGTCGACGTCCCAAACGGCGGATTCCACATGGTATAAAGCTTGCAGATCTTGGCCTATTGACCCAAATTCATAAATCGTCAAGTTTCGAACGCCGCAGGGGGATAGACAGAATCCGTGGAATCCGGTGTCGTTATCAGACGCACCATTATTACGTGCCGGCCCTAGGTCAAACGAGTAAATGCGGTCATCATTCGCGACCCAGTAGCGCCCTGGCTTCCCAGGAAAGGACCCGCGATTCCGCAACCGCGATCGCAAGTCATCCTGCTTCTGGTTCGCGGCCGGTGCAATGCGTTCCTGTAGCAGCCAGTTTGCACCGCCAAGGAGTAGCATGAGAATCAAACATGGCAACAAGAGTCTGTAAACGCTCTCACCCGCCGAAGTCCAGGTCACGATCTCATTCTGGCGCGACTTGATCACATAGGTGGTTAGCGTCGCTATCATCGCAGCGGACGGAGCGAGCTGAAGATAAATAAAAGGAAGAAGGTAGAAAAGATAATTCGCCAGCAACGATACGCCGCCTTCGACTGTTCCGGCGAACTTCCATAGCTCGAAAGCCGTGAATATCAGGAACACAGCGGCTAAAAAAGCGAGGGCAAGAAAATAATACTGGAGCAGGTTAAGAATCAGATCGAAATCCCGAATTCCTGTTGTAATGTCGATCCACCGATTCTGCCGCCGGGGCCATACTTTGAGGGCGTCGAGCCTCGGAAGCGGCATCCTGACCGCTTGCACCAGGCGGGCGACGACGGCGAGCTTGCCGGAGTAATAGAACCAGACGATCGCCACAAGGCTGACAGAGATAGGAATCAGACTTCCCACTAGCACCGATACACGGCCCGTTCGGGCTAGCTGCTCGCCTAGGAAGGCCAGCAAGTAATAGGCAACTAAACTTACAAGAGCTATCAGGAACCCGAATCCCCTTCCCCGCCGATGGAAACGTAGCACTAGCGCGGTCCCTAGCAAGCAGAAGATCAACGGCGTGATTGAAAGGATGATCCGCCGTTGCCACAGGATCTTAGCCTCGGTTCGTTCAGCACCATTCTTCCGGTCAGCGTATTCAGCTAGTTCCGTCAAACCCAGCTCTTCCGGAGTGAGCTCCGCGCTACTGAGCCTCTGGATCAGCTCGCCTCGTCTCGTCTTGATTGCAAAGCGCACCTCGCCAATCCGCTCAGATACTAATTTCCCACTCGCGTCCGACGGGTTGAAGGTTGTCGCAACCGCATTTTCCAAAACAAGCTCGGATAATTCCCCCGATGAGTCGATCCGACCGTTGCTAGAGGTCAAAAGTCGAACCGTGCCCGTCTTCTCGTCTTCGTTGTGAACAAATATGTCTCGCCATCTACCATCCGTAATGTCGCCGTCTCGCACGTAAATGGTGTAACCTGCAACTTCGGTATTGAAGACACCAGGTTCTATGGGCGATTCAAGTTTGTAGATCGCCGTCTGCATCGCAACTCTTCGGACTATGCTCGCCGCGAGAGGGACGCCGTAGAGGTTGATAACAAACGCAAAAATAGAAAGGAGTACGCCGACGATCAGGACGGGGCCGGTGATAGAAGCATTCCCTACACCGGCTGCCCTGATAGCGACCAGTTCGCTGTCGCCCTGCATTTTCGACAGGCCGATTATCACGCCCACCAGCACGGCCATGGGACAAGTGAACGCGATCACGTTCGGCACCAGCGCGAGGGTTAACTGCCAGATCAAATTCGAGGGGATGTTCGCGCTGAAGAAAATGTCCGCGAAGCGGCTTGCCTGCTGAACGAACAGAATAACGCTAAGAAGCAGCCAGGAAAAAACAAAGTAGGGCAGGATCGCTGCGATGAGATAACGTGAGATCGTCAGGCTAAAACGCATTTGGGGTACGCCTAGAAGTGTAACGCAAAGCTCTTCTCGCTAGCTACTTCCTTGCCGATGACATTCCCAATTATCCGCTTCAGGATCCCGGACACGCGGAGAACTTCGTCAATTTTCCCGTTGGCAAATTCGATGAACTCTGTAGGAGCAAGCTTTTGCACTCGTCGAAAGATCTCCCTGTGGATCCCTGAGACCGTACTGCCGCCCCACGTCTTACGACAGCCAGAACATAGAAGGCTGAAGTCCGCTTGGACATCCGCGGACTCAGACGCGTCGAGCGCCCGCTTGCAGACATCACAGGTGTCCCAGTTCGGAAGAAAGCCGCCAAGTCGAAGAAGCCACACCTCAAAATACAAACGAACGGCCGCCAGATCTTCTGATGTGTTAGCAGGTACTCCAACACACGCCTTTACCATTCTATAAAGGGTCTCGTTAGGATCGTGCGGGGGAAGGAACGACGAAAGAAGATCAGCGACATAAGAAAATGTCTGCAGATAAGAGGGCGAGCTAGCTTGCTCGAATGACGAGCTGAGCAATTCGATGTTCTGAATGCTTACCAGTTCTCGATCTTCCTTCTGAAAGTACGTCAAATGGACTGTAGAGAACGGTTCTAGCGTACTTCCGAATCTGCTCTTCAACCGCTTGGCTCCTTTGGCAACAGCCCGCACCAACCCGTATTCGCGCGTAAAGAGAAGAACTATACGATCTGCTTCGGCGAGATTGTAACTCTTAAGTACGAGGCTTTCGGTTTCGTAGAGAGGCATTTCGAGCTAAGGGATAAAATACAGAACCCACGCAATCGCAAGGCTGATACCGACGAACTGAAGGAAAGTTTTAGTCCCGTACCAAACCCTTTCGCGAGGAGTGCCTTCGGCGATTGCACCGAAAAGCACGGAAACGAAGAATGCGAATCCTAAAAGGTAAAGGAAGTGGATCATTTCTTCCTCCCGAGGTTTATATCGACAGCATCCATCGCGGCGAGATAATTCAAAAGCCCGGCAGTCTCCAAAAAACGTCCGCCATACTCGAAGGTCGCTAGCGCGGCCATGTTAGGCGCGGGTTCCATGGCAGAGACATAACTGATTATCGCTCCGAGACCGTTACCCAATTTAGCGACTACGTTAAGTAGATACAGTAGCTGTCCGTCCCTAAAGTCAAACCCAGGATAGTAGGCTCCTCCACTAAGCAGGGCTATCAGGAACATGGCCCAGATCGTACCGCCGATAATGAGCGCGCGTTTGTATCGTCCCTGCACGAGGTGCCCCGCACCGGGAAAAAACCACGAAATCAGTCCAATTACGAAAGGGTTATCCATCAGGATCTTGTCCTTAATCTTCTACTACCACCTTAATGGTCTGTCTCTCGACTTTATGAATAATCTCGAGATACCCGGCCCTAAACTGTTGACACAACAAGTCGTAAATATCTCAAACCAACTTAAAGAAGAACACGAGCTCCTTTGTCCACCATATCACCCTCGTCCGCTTCGAAAATGTCTCGTTCATTAACTTTCGTTGACGAACGTCGGATCCCATCCGAGCACCTCCCCACAAATGCTTCGAATATCCGACGCGAAAACGCGTCGAAGGTCCATGAGAGCTCCGGGTGCCACTGAACACCGAGGACGAACCGTTCCGGACGCGTATCTACGATGCCCTCAACAACTCCGTCGTTCGCCCATGCGATCGCTTCCAAATTGCGGCCTGCCCGTCGAATCGCCTGATGATGATGAGAGTTCACTTTAACCTGCTCGTTTGATTTCCCTGCCAAATCATAGAGCGGGTTCCCCGCCGATATGGTTATGGAGTGAGAATTTCGTTCGAGTGGAACTCCTTGCTGGTGCTGTATGAAGTTCTCGACCTCGGACTCTATGTCCTGAATCAGGCTGCCGCCCCGCGCCACATTCAATACCTGCATCCCGTAGCAGATCGCTAGAACGGGAAGATTGAGCCGCTCCGCAATCTCAAGGACCAGCATGTCTGCAGCGTCCTTTTCGGGAACCACTCGTTTCAATTTCGGATGCGGGTCTTCACCATAATGACTCGGATCAACGTCGGTGTCACAGCCGGGCAGAAGAATCCCATCAAGACCGCTAACAACTTGTTCAAGAAACTCGGCGTCGGCGATTAGTGGTATGTGAACTGGCAGTCCTCCACACCCCTCGACTGCCTCGCTGTAGTCCCGACCGAGATAAAACCGTCGAGTTTCCAGTTCGAGGCGCATCGTTAAACCAATCCTCGGTCTATATCGCATAAACAGTTTAATGTTCAGATAAATGGCCGCAGCCTGTCAATTTGAGCATTTGAAATTAAACCCTTATGATTGCCTTTTACTTTTATATGCGTGCGAAC
>DASUSJ010000045.1:0-4027 GCA_036375155.1 Pyrinomonadaceae bacterium | reverse complement strand
GGACATACCGCAGCATGCATTCGGATCGATGGCTACGAGACAGCCGTCGCCGTTGAATAGACTATAACCTTCTTCAGCTAGCATCCGGATGTACATCGTTTCAGCAACACGCTTCGACATCCGGATGCGCATATTGCCTGTGCTTTGACCCTCTTGTCGGCCAAACTACTTCATACCGTCACCCGTCGGCTTATCGCCCAACTGCGAAAGGAAAAATGCCAAAACGTCAGCTTGCTCCGCGATCATTTGCGACCGCGAGGTGCCGATGCCGTGGCCGGCGTCGTAGTCGATCCTCAACAGGACGGGAAACTGGCTCGCGGTTGCGGCTTGAAGCCGGGCGGCAAATTTTGCCGACATAAAAGGCTCAACACGCGGGTCATTAATACCGTGTGTAAGAATGACGGCCGGGTATTTAACGCCATCCTTAACCTTGTGATATCCGTCCATGGCGATCAGCGCCTTGAATCCTTCTTCGGTTTTGAAACTGCCGAATTCTGCGATATTGGGAACCCCATTCGGAGTCGTCTCCGCACGCAACGCGTTATTAAGGCCAACCGCGCTGTTGACCACTCGAAACAGGTCTGGCCGTTCAGTAATCGCATTGCTGATCAGGATGCCGCCTGCGCTTCCGCCACGAGCGGCGAGGTACGCGGGGGAAGTATATTTTTCACTTACTAGATACTCGGCGCCGGCGATGAAATCTTTCCAGGTGTTTGGCTTGGTCTTCTGGAACCCAGCCATATGCCACTCCTCGCCGAATTCGCCACCACCACGCACGCCCGCGATCGCAAAAACACCGCCACGGTCAAGCCACGCTCGAGCGATCGGCAGGAACGAAGGCTCGACACTGTTGATGCCATAGGCTCCGTAGCCCTGGAGCAAGGTCGGGTTTGTGCCGGTTCGCTTTATCCCCTTCTTGTGCAAGATCGCCATCGGGACCATTACTCCGTCGTGACTCTTGAATCTGACGAAATAAGCCTCGACGTCGGCCATATCGATGGGAATAGGCGGGATCAGTTTCGTATCGGTGGATACAGTTTTCGCCGGGTCGTAGGTGTAAAGTGCCGGCGGTTTTGTCCACCAGTAAATGTTGTAAAGAACCCCATCGTTCTGGTCGTCCGCGTGTGCGATAGTCGCGGCTCCTTCAAAAGGGAGTTTTAATGACTCGGGTTTTCCACCGTAGGGGACACGCCAGATACGCGGGACGCCGGCGTCTAGGGTCTCAATGTAGAGAGCATCCTTTGCCGCGGCGAAATTTCGAACGACGGCTTCACCGGCGGGAAAAACAACCTCGGCGGCTTTTAGGTCAGGCTTGGAGACACTCGTTCGGATGACCTTGAACCTGGGGGCCGCCTTGTATGTGATCAGATATAGGTCATCGCCCTTGATCGCTAAGTTGCTTACCTCGTCCGTGAAGTCAGTTAACTTCCGCCATGGGATCGAGTCCTGTGACAGCGACTCAGCCGGGGCTATATGCAGCTCGAAATTCGGCGAAACACCGGTCGCGACGACGCCGTAAGCAAATTTCGAACGATAAGGTATCTCGACAAATGACAGCAGCCTCGGCGGGATCTGGATATTGGGATTTACCCCGTAACCAAATACAGGCTTGTCCTCCTCTACCTTTGTGCCGAGAACATGCCGGAAGACCCGAAGCTTTTGATACAACTCCGTCGGAGCCACACCGGGACCGAGTTCGGGAAATTTGATGTACGTCAACGATCGGTCATCGGGCGTCCAGGACATCCCAAATCTTGTGCGCTGGATGCGGTCATCAAGATCGATACCCTTCGCCAGATCGAAGATGCGCAGTTCGCCGAACTCCCCGCCACCTGGTGTCAGTGTGTAGGCCACCAGTTTTCCGTCATGCGACGGGCTGAAGCCACCGATCGAATAGCGCTTGCCAGCGGTCGACATTTTTTCCGGGTCGACGAGCAGCCGCTCCGGCGAGCCGAGGCCGTCGCGGACGTAAAGCTTTCGCTCATTCTCACCCGGTGAGATCTTGTAATAGAAATATCTTTCACCACGACGTTGAACGCCGGAAACGCGAACGCCCGCGGTATTTAATTCGGTGAGATGCTTTGCCAGTTCCTCCCGCATCGGGAGCCGGTCAAGATAGGCACGAGCGTAATCAGCCTGAGCCTTCATCCATTTCGATGTCTCTTCAGACTTCTGATCCTCCAGCCATCTGTACGGGTCGGTAATTTTTTGACCGAAATAAGTGTCCTCGACCGGCCGTACCGGCGCGATCGGAGGTTTATCCTGCGCCGAGACCGATGCTGTGATGGCGAATAGGATAATAAGAGGAGCTGCAAGTGTGAGTGTCGTTGGGTGTCGATGATACATAAACTTACCTCCCATATATTTTGTATCGTGATCCCTGGTTGGATGATCGGCTTTTTGCGGCCCGTGATACGCATCGCAAACGCCGATCGTTGAAACGAAACAGCCGAACAAGCGAGTGTCTGTTCGGTTCGTAAATGTCACGTTAGTGCTGATTGTCTTAAAAACGCAATGAGCGTGCCCGAACTCGAGGACGTCTTTTCCGGGGTTCGAGAATCTATCCGAAGGAATCGCGTCTTAAAAATCGCGCTGTTTTGGTAATTTTACGCGCCAAGAACATCGCATTCCGAACTTTCGTGTTACCGGTGATTGGAACTATACTTAGCGTCAAATCCATCCGGGCGAGGTTTGTTCTGCCCAACACCCGTAAATCAAAGGAGACACATCGATGCAGGAACCGAATTCGACTGAGTGGCAAGCGCCACCATCATCGCCCGATAACATCAAGCGTGAAGAGCCGGAGATGTCCGAAGTCGCGACACTTGGGAATATCTTCTTCGAACCGGGTCGCACATTCGAAGACCTGAGACGAAAGCCGAGATTCATTTTGGCGACCGTAGTCGTGGTGCTCTTGATGACCGCATACAGCTTCGCACTGTACTACAAGGTCGGTGACGCCGGTGTGCGCCAGTTCATCGTCGAACAGATCGAAAAAAACCCCCAAGCCGGCTCGATGAATGCCGAGCAGAAAGCAAACGCCGTCGATCTTCAGATGACCATCAGCACTGTCGGGCGATACGCCTTTCCGTTAGTGATCGCGATCATTATGGTGTTGGGCGGCGCTTTGTACTGGGCGGCAGGTAAAGCTTTTGGGGGGACCGGAAACTTTCTTCACGGGTGGGCTGTTTTCGTCTATTCGTCGCTGCCGCCCACGGTCGTCTCGATGATCGCGAACTTTATCGTTCTCGCGTTCAAGTCGGTCGATGACATCGATCTTGCAACGAGCCAGCGGGGCGTCATACATGCGAACCCTGCAATCTTACTCGACGGCAAGTCGATGCCTGTGCTCGCGACGCTGGTCGGGACGCTGGATCTGTTCATGATCTGGGGTTGGGTCTTAGCGGCCATCGGACTGAGGATCACGAACAAGATCTCTTCTGCGTCCGCCTGGTCGATCGTTTTGATCTTCGCCCTTATCGGTATTTTCTTCCGAGTGATCGGAGCCTATTTCTCCGGGAATCCGACCTAGGAATTGAAAAGTGGTGTGTAGAAGTAAAGGCGGCCAAGGCCGCCTTTACTATTCGTATCTTAGCGATTCGATGGGATCGAGTCGC
This sequence comes from Pyrinomonadaceae bacterium, assembly GCA_036375155.1. Lineage (GTDB taxonomy): Bacteria > Acidobacteriota > Blastocatellia > Pyrinomonadales > Pyrinomonadaceae > OLB17. The sequence goes on along the minus strand of DASUSJ010000045.1, from coordinate 410 downwards.
GCCGCTTTCCACGCCGGCCAGAGTCCGAATATGATTCCGATCCCGACGCTCGCGCCGAATCCCATGATCGGTGCCCACCACGGAACATAGGACGGGAAAAACATCGCGACCACGAACGTGAGCGCCCAGCCGATCAGAAGACCAAGCAAACCACCGAAACCCGTCAGCGTAGCCGCCTCGATAAGAAATTGAAGCAAGATGTCTTTCTGCCTCGCGCCGATGGCCTTCCGGATACCTATCTCACGCGTACGTTCCGTAACCGACACCAGCATGATGTTCATTACCCCGATCCCGCCGATCATCAAGCCAACGGATGAGATCACGAACATCGCGATGAACGTGGCCGCGGAGATCGCGCGAAACTGGTCGAGGATGCTTGCCGCCGTTTCCATCGCGAAGTTATTTTTCTC
>DASUSJ010000044.1:0-7753 GCA_036375155.1 Pyrinomonadaceae bacterium | reverse complement strand
CAATAGCAGCGACCTGTTTTGCGCACGATTTCCCGGATCGTTGGCCGACCCGCCGTCACCCATGCCGATGTAGAGGTAGGTAAAGTCTGTTAACCCTGCCCCAAATTCGATCATCCCGCCGTTGTGATTCCCGAACGGCTGCGGAATGACCAGCAGGATCCGCTCACTGTTAATGTCGCCTAGGTTCGGATTTCCAGCGACCGTTTTGTATTCCGCGATAACGGTCGCCCCGTCCGATGCTCGGGTATAATTCACATAAAACTTACCGTTCGTATCAAAACTCGGATGCACCGTCATCCCCAACAGCCCGCGTTCGTCACCGAGGCCGCCCAGGACCGGGATCTTCGACGCGAGATTGATGAAGTCCGTTGGGGTTCTTGAACCGGGTTGAAGCAATCTGATCAAGCCGGTCTGCTGGACGATGAACTTCTTACGACCCGCGCCAAGTCCGTCATTACGGAAAAGTATCGGGCGATCGAGCCCGGTCATAAAAGTTTGCAGCCTGACCGTGTAGGGAGCCGGAACACCCTGTCCAAATCCGTTCGATACGAAGAGTACGATCGCGAATAGAAACGCCAACCGGTAAGCAAATTTGTTCATGTTTGTTCCCCAAAGTGTGCGTGGTGCGTTATAGACATAGGAGCTCAGCGTTGTCGTGAGGTGCTGAGACACGCTCAAAGTCCGGACTAGATTCCTCTTGAATTTGCTTTTAATTGTAGCGATTGGGGATTCCTGATTGCAACAACTTTAAAGCCGGTACCGGACCTTGCTACGGCGCAGTTCGGCATCCGGATTGTCGAGATTCTGGAGGCGCATAGATACGTCCGCCGTCATGCCGGCGCCGGCCCGTTCACCCCTCTGTAAATGAAAGTACCCGGCGGCCGCGATCATCGCCGCGTTGTCAGTTGAAAGATGCCGGGACGGAAAGTACACCGGCAGACCAAGTCTGTGCGCTGCCGCTTCCGACGCCTCTCGCAGTAGGGCGTTGCTCGCGACGCCGCCCGCGACGATAAGTGTGCGAGCACCCAGGCGCCGGGCCTGCTGTTCAAGCGTCTCCACCAGTGAACGGATGACTGCGTTTTGAAAGCTCGCCGCCAGGTCCTTGATCGCATTGCCGGGCGCGGTGCCCTGATCGACGGGCGTGATCCCGTTTTCACGAACGTGTTTCGCGACCGCGGTCTTCAATCCGCTAAAACTGAAATCAGGCCGGCCATCCGAGATTTTCGGGCGGGTAAACTTTACCGCTGACGGGTTCCCCTCGCGCGCGAGGCGTTCGATAACGGGGCCGCCGGGATACTCAAGGCCCAGCATCTTTGCGACTTTGTCGAAAGCTTCCCCTGCAGCGTCGTCGCGAGTTCGCGATACTACCCGGTACTGACCCGGCTCGGGAATGTGAAAAAGATTTGTATGGCCGCCGGATACGATGAGGGCAAGTGCGGGATACTCGACAGGCGGGTTCTCGAAAACGACGGAGAACACGTGACCTTCGATATGGTTCACTCCGATCAGCGGAATGTCTAGTCCGAAAGCAAGACCCTTCGCATAGCAGACGCCAACCAGCAGCGATCCGATAAGCCCCGGACCTTGGGTCACTGCAATGGCGCTAAGATCCGCCAGTGTTACGTTTGCCTCGCGGAGCGCCGCATCGACTATCGGTCCAATCTTCTCAAGGTGCTCCCGCGATGCCAGCTCCGGCACAACGCCGCCGAATGGTTTGTGCATCTCGATCTGCGACGCTATTACCGACGAGACGATGTGCTTCCCGTCACGGACCACTGCTGCGGCAGTCTCGTCACACGAGGTTTCTATTCCCAGTACCAGCATCATCACTAAGATAAGTTATCGGGCTTTGTGAACCAACCGGGAAAGTCGGGCGCAAAAAAAGCGCCGCTTATAGAAGCGGCGCCAAACGTCAAATGACCAGGTCATATAGACAAAATTATTACATTCTCCCCCTTGTTCGTTCCCCCTTGTAATCTGTAATAATCAAACCCTTCTTACCTGCTCGTCTGACGTTCTATCGTTGCCGGCGAATCGACGTTGCCGTCCGTTAAGGACGCCAGAAATCCACCGAAAAAGAGTATTGCGGCGATGATCACGAAAGCCGCGAGGCTTAATAAAGCCCAGTACACTCCTCGAAAGGATTTTGCAGTGTCCTCGCGTACTAGGTGTTCTTCGCCTCCTGCTGTAATTACTTGTTTCGCCATTGTAGCGTCTCCTGCGACTAAATATTGATTATTCCAATGCGGCTTATCGCAATGTGCGTGCCAGTACGGTAATTTAAGGAATTGCTCGACAAAATGGTTTCTCGAATTAAATCCTGCATTGAAATGGTACGTTACAAACTGCATTAGCTTTTGCCTGTTTCGCTGTGCGGAGCATCAACTGGTTTCGATTCCGGAGAGCCTTTCTGGCGAAGGAAGATCGACAACACGACCAGTACGCCGATCGATAGAAATTCGCTCTGCCAGTTTTGGAAAGACTCGAACCAGAATGTCGAGGTTTCCATATATTCGAGTGTCGACACTGTGGCCCGGCCATGCTCCGTCTGCTCCGCGTTATACGCAGCGGCACCCGCCACACCGTGCAGAACGAACGATGAGACGAATAACCCCACAAGGGCGAGACTGAGGGAGTTCTCGTAGATCGTAAGGATCAGACCACCTCTCTTTACCGGCCACGGGCTATCGTCGGGGCGCCACTTCTTTGGCAGCAGACGATCGACGCGCTCCGTCGCGTCCGGCCGCTTGGAATCGGAAGCACCTTTTTGAAACAGAAAAACAGTAAGTAGGATGTACGCGGCCATCTGCAGGAACTCACTCTCCCAGTTTTCGAACAAAGCTTCCCAGAAATGACCCTCGCCAAGATATTGGATCGCAGTCACCGTCGGTCGCCGGTGCATCTCCTGATCCTCGTTATACTCATGCCAGCCTGAGAGGTACTGACCCGCGAGCGATAGCGCAAAGAGACCGAAAAGCGTGAGCGACAAACCGTTTTCGCGAAAGAATTTCATCGCCTATCCTTTTACAACCGACGTGCCAGCTTTCGTATGCGAATTTGCAGGCGGGACGGTCATCCGCGAGACCGATTGCGTACGTCTTCACGACACTTAAGCGCACTGTCGAACGACGCTTAAACCTCGAAACTCCGTTCTGCTCTGAGTATGTGGACAATTCGGTCGCTTCTGCCCGGGTGGGAATTTCGCTAAGATTATTTCGCCAACCCTTCAGTTAAAAAAAAGATCTATGAGGACACTCACTTCCTATCTGACCGCTGCAGCTTTTTTTGTGGTTTTGTCGTTTACTCTAACCCTTGCCCAGACAACGGACGAGCTCGCGGCCTTCAATGAACCTTCGTCACGCCTCCGCGGTGTGATAGAAAAATACGGGGAAGACGCGGGCAGCATCAGCCGGTTCTACACAGCGCAAACGTCGCGAAATCGGGCTGCACGCCTTCGCCAGTTGTACGGGGATTATCTCGGATTGATCGCTCGTATGAATTTCGATTCACTGAATCGTGACGAGCAGATCGACTACCTTCTTTTCAGGAATTATCTCGATCACGAAAATAAAGAGTTGATGCGGTTCGAAAAGCAGCTCGCCGAAATGGCGCCGCTGCTTCCGTTTGCAAAAACGATAAGCGATCTTGAAGACCAGCGACGGCGTCTCGAATCTATCGATGCCGCGAAAACTGCAGCAGCCTTAAACGAACTCGCAAAACAGATCGGCGAAACGCAGAGGACGCTCGATGCCGGCGCATCCAAACCGAAACGCACGGTTGCCAACCGGGCGGCCCGAACTCTCGCCGGACTGCGGCTGACGTTGCGTAACTGGTACAACTTTCACAACGCTTATGACCCAACCTTTACCTGGTGGAACACAGAGCCTTACAAGGCGGTGGAAGATGCCCTGCAAAAATACACAGAATTCGTTGTCGGGAAACTCGTAGGTATTCGAGCGGATGACAAAACGACGATCATCGGTGACCCGATCGGTCGGGAGGCCCTGCTTGAAGAGCTCGAATTCGAGATGATCACTTATTCTCCTGAAGAACTCGTTGAGATAGCAAACAAGGAATTCGCCTGGTGCGAAGCCGAAATGAAGAAGGCCTCACGTGAGATGGGGTTCGGAGATAATTGGAAAAAGGCCCTTGAAGCTGTAAAGCAAAAGTACGTCGAGCCTGGAAAGCAACCGCAGTTGATCCGCGACCAGGCGATGGAAGCGATAGACTATGTGGAAAAGAATAACCTTCTAACGGTGCCTAAGCTCGCACGCGAATCCTGGCGAATGGAAATGATGTCACCTGAACGTCAGCTGCAGAGCCCTTTCTTCCTTGGCGGCGAAACTATCCTTGTCTCTTACCCGACGTCGACGATGACCCACGAGCAAAAGATGATGTCGATGCGCGGCAACAACCCGCATTTCACGCACGCCGTGACGCATCACGAGCTTATTCCGGGTCACCATTTGCAGCGTTATATGAATCGACGGTTCCGGCCTTACCGAAGTATCTTCGGCACGCCGTTTTGGACCGAAGGCTGGGCTCTGTATTGGGAATTTCTGCTATGGGACATGGGATTCAACAAGACACCCGAGGACCGCGTGGGTGCCCTATTCTGGCGTATGCATCGCTGTGCACGGATCATATTCAGCTTGAATTTCCACCTGGAAAAAATGACGCCGCAGGAAGCGGTGGATTTTCTTGTCGAGCGGGTCGGTCACGAACGCGATAATGCCTCGGCCGAGGTCCGCCGCTCCTTTGCGGGCGATTACGGTCCGCTTTATCAGATCGCTTACATGATGGGTGGGCTGCAGTTCTACAACCTGCATCGGGAACTGGTCGGAGGAAAGAAGATGCAGAATCGCGATTTTCACGATGCGATTCTGAAAGAAGGTCCCATACCGGTTGAAATGGTCCGAGCGATCATGACGAACCAAAAATTACAGCGAGACCACAAACCGTCGTGGAGATTCTACGACCTGTCTTCACGGTGAGAGTCCGCGAACCCGTGACGATGCGCAAAGTTCCCCTGGCGAGCACCTAGGTGAATTCCCATATTCGTCACAGTGGTCGGCATACAACTTGCGACTCGTTGGTTCGATTGGCGGAGGTGTAACGATGGCGAACGAAGGTTATGACAAAACTATCGATACTGACGAGCGAAGCGTAGTGGCAACAACAAAGCTTTGGGCTATTATCCTGGGTATCGTATTCCTCCTCGGTATCGGAATGATCGTTTTCTTTTTTGTGGGAACCGGCACCCGCGACAGCGGCGGAGTTTCGTCGGAAAATACCGCCACGAGGCCGGCGGAGCCATAAACAGTTCTATCCGTTGGCGGCCGCGGCTCGCGGGCTTCCAGACAGCTTATTACCGAGGAGCGAGAAAGGAATATACGTCACCAGGCATAGCGCGATCGCCCATATCGGGCTTCCCGGCATGCTTACGAAGAAGTTGATCACGCCCATGAGGGTCAAAAATATACCTATGATCAAGGCCGGGAGAAACCCGTTATTTGAGCCGCCCGCGGTTTTACCAGCCACAAACCCGCCCACCAATGATCCGATGGCATAGCCTAAAGCAAGAATCAGATATGCCCAGGGCGGCATGGCTTCCACAAAGGCGCGCATCGCTACGGGATCCTGCATCATCTCAAATGTCGGCGGTTTCATGACCAGGGCCATAGCTAACTGTGAAACCGAGATCGTGACAAAAGCCGCAATTAGTCCGAGGATAGTGCCGGCGATTTTTCTCCCCATAATTCGCTCCTCTAGAACAGAGTTTCAGAACGCCGATGTTATACCAGAATCCCATTAGCGCAAGCAAGAAGTAGATTCGCCAGGGCTTGGATCTTGCGGAAAGTCTAATATGACGGGGCAACCCTGATTCGACCTCAGATCCAGATCCCAGGTGTCAGATCTCAGATACGAAATTTCAGATTCAACTTTCAGATTCAAATTTCAGATATCCAATTTCATATTTTCAAATTTCAAATTGGAGATTTCAGATTCAGATTTGCCATTTCACATTGCTAGTTTTTGAACGCGGAGTTCGGTTCCGGGAGGATGTGAATTACACCGGCAAGCAGGAATCAAAATCCAGATTCGCTCCTGCAAATCCACCGTCAAAACGCCTTGCCATTTTTTGACGAAACGTGCATCATATTTTTTGTTAATCCTTCTCTCGCGTCAAAATTTTAATTTGATGCGCTTCGTCTTAAACGGTTTTGGATAAGTTTGAGAGCAGGTCACGGTTAGAAAATGTTAGAAGTAGCTCTCAGAAGTTTTTGAGTATCCGAATCCGGTCTTCGATTCCGATGTACCGCTTCGAACTTCTTTTGGAAAGTCCCGATTGGGCAAATTACGATTAAAAATGTCAATGAAACTTTACGTGGGAAATCTTCCCTTCAGTACAACGAATCAGGATCTCAACGATATTTTCGGCGAGATCGGGGCGGTCGAATCATGTAACGTGATCGAAGATCGTGAAACCGGTCGCTCGCGAGGTTTTGGGTTTGTTGAGATGAGTAACAAAGAAGATGGTGAACGAGCCATCGCTGAGCTCAACGGCAAGGAATTTAACGGCCGCGAATTAAAGGTCAACGAAGCTAAGCCGCAGGAACGTCGCAATGGCGGCGGCGGTGGATACGGTGGTGGTGGCGGCCGTGATCGGGGCCGCGGTGGCTATGAGGGCGGTGGCGGCTACGGCGGCAATCGCTGGTAGATCTCAGAATAGTTGTTTAGCTCTTAACTCCGCGGCCGGCGAGATTGAAGTGAGAGGATATCTTCCCTCTCTCACTTTCTCGGCGGCCTCGGCGTTTTCGAATTATCGCAGGAGCTTAGACACCCTCGATCTCTCCTAGAAAACTCTTCCCCGCTTTTAATTCAAGTCCGAAATTCTCAGCGATCGTTTGTCCGATGTCCGAAAGACTCTCACGTGTCCCGAGATCGACGCCGGCGTTTGCTGATTCTCCGTAAACCAAAAGGGGTGCATATTCCCGCGTATGATCGCTGCCGTCTTTTGTCGGATCATTCCCGTGGTCAGCCGTCATTATCAGCAAGTCATCGGAACGCATGGCCGCAAAGATCTCCGGCAGGCGCTCATCGAACCGCTCGAGTGCTGCCGCGTACCCTTCGGGATCGCGGCGATGTCCGTAAAGCATGTCGAAGTCGACGAGGTTAGAAAAAATGAGGCCGGTGGAGTTCGAACTCAGCGCGTTTATGGTTTGATCGACGGTCTGCTCATTGTTTTTAGCGGTCAGATCCTCAGTAACACCCATGCCGTCGTAGATCGACGCAATCTTTCCAACACAAACTACATCGAGACCTTGCGCGCGCAGCATAGGCAGGAGATTGTCGCTGGGAGGCGGAACGGCGTAATCATGGCGATTCTCTGTTCGAGTGAAGTTCTCTGCGGCCGTACCAAGGAAAGGCCTCGCGATGACGCGGCCGACCTTGTGCTCGCCGTCCAGGATCCGCCTGGCAATCTCACAGATTTCGTACAACCGATCAATGGGAATGACCCCTTCGTGTGCCGCGATCTGAAACACAGAGTCGGCTGATGTATAAACGATAGGCTTGCCGGTTCGAACATGTTCCTCGCCAAGCTCCTTGATGATCTCGGTCCCCGATGCCGGTACATTTCCGAGTATGCCGGGCACGCCGGCCTGCCGAACAAACGTGTCGATCACACTGTTCGGAAACCCCTGCGGATAAGTTGGGAACGCCTTATCTAAAATGATCCCGGCCATCTCCC
>DASUSJ010000043.1:0-7289 GCA_036375155.1 Pyrinomonadaceae bacterium | reverse complement strand
GGCGAGATAATCGGCGACATCACCCCGGCCGGACGCCTGGGCATTCTCGATCGCGGCGGTCAGCATCTCTGCCCAAACTTCGTCCAACTCATTCATAAATGCGAGGATAACCAGCTAAAACCGACATTGCAATTTCATGTTATGATTTCACAATACTCTTCGATCAGGGCCGTTCGTTTTATGAATTACGTAGTTTTAATTCTCATTTTCATATCCGTTCAGTGCGTTCTTGCACAACCTAAATCAAAAGCAACTACAACCAGGAAGCCTGCTGCCGCGAAGCCAAAGCCGGCTGCGACGCCGACACCGGCGCCGCTGAGCGAGAAGGAGCAGTTCGAAAAGGCATCATCTCCCGAACTGGCGGTCGACCGCGTCGCCGGGCTGGAAAAATTCCTTGCCGCTTTTCCCGAGTCCGAGAATCGTACGGCTGCTGTGGATCTGCTCACCAGCTCGCGTGCGCTCATCGCCGAAGAAAAGCTGATCTCCGGTAACGGTGGCGACGCGGTGGCGATCTTCAGACAGGTGATCGAGCAGGCGCCTCAGCCTATCCCGAATGATCTTTTCAACGAATCGATCGCGAAGATTCCGTCGATGTTGTTTCGGTACGATCAGCGGGCCGCGGCGTTTGAGCTCGCGAACCTGATCGAATCGAAGATCGAAGCGAATCCGGCACAGTTGCTCGAGATCGCGAACTTTTACATAAACATCGAGAACGGGGGTGAAGCGATGCGCGTTGCCGCGAAGGCAGCCGCCAAGGATCCGGCGTCGGCCGCGGTGTACCGGACACTGGCGCTCGCTCACCGGATCAATTTCGATCTTGAATCGTCAGCGACCGCGTATGCGAAGGCCTTGGAGCTCGAGCCCGATTCGCCGTCGGCCAAGCGCGGGTTGGCAGAAATGAAGCGAGCACTTGGAAAATCCGATGAGGCTCTCTCGCTCTATCGCGAGCTACTTTCGAAGAATGAGGCGGATATTCCGGCGCGGACGGGTGTCGTGCTCGCGCTGTTTGAATCCGGAAAGCGGACTGAGGCGGAAGCGGAACTAGCTGCCGCTTTGGAGAAGACACCCGGCAATTTTTTGCTGCTTGCGGGTGCCGCTTACTGGTACGCATCACGCGGTATCGGCGACAAAGCAGTCGAGCTTGCGGAAAAAGCCCTCGCACGGGAACCCCGTTATGTCTGGTCGCATATCGCCCTCGCACGTGGGTTGATTGCCAAAGGCAGGCCGGCCCAGGCCGAGCAGGTCCTTTTCCGGGCACGTGCTTACGGGAACTTCCCGACCCTTGAATACGAACTGGCGTCGGCGCGCGTGGCCGCCGGCTTTTATCGCGAGGCTGCAGAAGATCTGTCACGGCAATTTTCGATAGCCGAAGGCGGTGTTAGGACAAGTCTCGGGGGCCGGGTGAATCGGGTTGAAAAAACTCTCACGGATCTGGTTGCGTACGAGCGCAGGGCAAGTATCTTTGCTCCGAACGGAGCGGAAAGCGCCGAGGCGGCCGAAACGCTGCGAGCATTGCTCGAGCTCGATCAAAAGCTCCGGGCTCCGGTACCGAACGAAGCTGAGGTTGTAGCTGCGGTCGACGCATTCGTAAAAGGCACCGACAAGATGAAGGTCCACCGGCAGCTGTATGCTGCAAACCTGCTTCTTCAAAAACGGGCCGCATTGCCGAAGGTGCTCGAGCTTACAAAGTCGGCAACCGGAAATACCGATGCCGCGCTCGACGTGCCGGACGCAGGCGCGGCGGTGATGGCGACCGAGTTATACGACAGCCGGGCCGAGGCGTTTCGCAAGAACGAAGTGCTGCTGGTGCCCGACGTTCCACGGCCTACTTTATCTGCGATCCTTCGCGGGCGTCTGGAAGAGTTGACCGGCTGGGCGTTGTACCAGCAGGGCAACTATCCGGACGCGGTCATCCGGCTTCGCCGGGCAATAACCGTCATACCCGACAAGAGTGCATGGTGGCGTTCGAGCATGTGGCGTCTCGGAGCTGCTCTCGCCGCCGACGGCAAAGACGCGGAAGCGCTCAACGCATACATCGAGAGTTACAAAACGGACAAGCCTGACTTTGCCAAATATGCTGTGGTGGAATCTCTGTATAGAAAAGTCAATGGATCGACTGACGGGCTCGAAGCAAAGATCGGCGTAGAGCGCGTCGCGGTGTTACAGCCGCTGCCGGAGGTAAAGCCGGCACCGACGCCGGAGACGCCCGCGGCCGGAACGATCGACGCAAGTCAGGCGACGCCGGTCACAACCGAGCCTCCGGTTGTGAGCGATCCAAAAGTAGAACCCGCAAAGCCACCGGTTGAAACGAAGGTGGAACCGAAGATCGAAACGAAGATCGAGACCAAACCCGAGGCGAGTGTCGAAACGTCTGAACCGGAAAAGAGAGCACCCGCTGTCACCATCCCGATCGCCAGCACTGAACTCCCGGTTACCAACCAGAACGTCAAGACCGAATCACCCGTTACGAACCCCATCGTAAAGACCGATCCGCCGGTTGCGGAAGATCCAAAGCCTGATGCGGTCCAGCCTTCAAGGCCGATCACGGAATCCGCGAAACCGGTTTTCGAAACTGCAAAGCCAGTCGAAGAACCCGCGAAATCGGCTGAAGAAACTCCAAAGCGCGTTGAAGAAACTCCAAAGCGCGTTGAAGAAACTGCAAAGCGCACTGAAAACACTCAAAAGCCGGTTGAAGAACTTGAGAAACCCGTTATTGAACCTCAGAGGCCGGCAGCAGAAACGAAGCCTCCCGATCTACCGCCACAAAAGACGGAAACGAAAACCAGGATCTCGAGTGAGTCACCACCGACTCCGGCAGACAGCAATAACCGAGTAAGCGGCGGTGCAAAAGGCACTAAGGTCGAGAAGCCAATCACCAGTGAAACCAGAGCAGCGGCGATCAGGCCGCTATTCGAGCCGATAATTATCACGATCCCGAGCCGGATCCAGCGAGATGCCGGTAAAAGTACCGAAGAGAAAAAGGACGATACGGGTGCGGCTACCAGGCCGCGTTCGATCGACGAGCAGGATATAAAAGCGAACGTGCCGCCATGCGAGATCGGTCTAAGCCAGGACCGCGTTTCGCTAATTAACGACGGGGGCACCGTCGGAATACTGGTAGGTCTTGTGGGGCCGGGAGACATCAAAACCCTTACCGCGACATCGAACAGCCCAAAGGATGTCACCGCGATACTGGAACCGGAGATAGGCGGCATGCCTGAAAAACGGTTCTTCGTTATCAAGTCAACGAGTTCTTCGCTCGGTGTCTACCAGATCACCTTCGCCGCGACATGCGGAAAAAAGGATCTCGTTGTCACGGTGCGCTAGGCCGCTCGGCTCTTTTGATCTCCGCGTCCGATGCCGACCGCAAGCACGACCAGCAGTAAGAAGAAGAACGCATTTGCCGGAGTCCGCAGCGGAAAATCGAAAAAGCTGTGGATCAGGATCCCAAGACATCCGGCGAAAGCTCCCGTAACAATACTCCGAAGTAGCCTGTCTCTTTGATTGCTGATCGCCGAGATACCTTTCTTCACGAACAAACCGACAAACGAAATAACGCACGCGAGGCCGACGATTCCGCCGTCAGCCAGCATCTGCAGATAATCGTTGTGTGCGCGCTCGACCCTGTAAAAGCCGTTCCATGTATCGAACCGCGTGAACGCCACCCCGAAAGAGTCGAAGCCCGCGCCGATCACCGGATGTTGTAGAAAGATCTGCCACGCGGCCGACCAAAAATGGAGGCGTCCGCTGGTGACATCCGTCTGTGCATACTGGAGACCGATTCCGCGAAGCAGGGATTCCTGGCCACCCAGGATCAGAACACTTCCGAGAACAAGTAACACAAGGCCGGCCGCGGCGGTCACAACCAACAGGTTTCTCTTTCCCCGGGCACTCGCGTCAGGATCCTCGCGATGTCGCCCACGAGCCCGCACAAAACTCGCGGCGACGGCAAATGAAACGACACAGAGATATCCGATCAGTCCGCCGCGCGAACCCGTGAAAACGATCGCCATACCCATGATGCACGCAGCGACAGCGACGATCAGCTTTCGCTCGCGCGCGATACCGTTGCCAAACAGAAGACCCAGGGCCAGTCCCGAGGTCATCTGCATCAGTGCGGCGAAGTGATGCTGGTTGACGAACGGCCCGAAAGGTATCGCCTGCGGTGTCGGTCGCAGACCATAAATAGCTTCCGGCATCGAAAGCCGCTGCAAGATCCCAAAAAAGGCGAGAAGCGATCCGAAGACAATTATTCCAATAGCGATCTTCTTCGGTCTCGAGCCGCCCGGAAGGTAAACGAGCGCGGCGGCAAAGAAAATAGAGAAAAGGCAGAGTTGGATAAGAAAGAACCGCGTCGCGTAAGGATCCAGAGATAACGTATTCGCCACCACTGAGCTGACAAGAGCTGTCGCCTCGTCGCTCCTGACGGGCAGCAGCTGAACGACCGCGATCATGATCAACCCGATCAGCGGAAGCTGAAGTGCGTTTGGACTGTACACAAGGATGCCGCGCCGGGCTGCATCCGCCAGCCACAAGATGGCGACTATAGCGATCAGCAGAAACATCGCACCCAGCGCGAGCGAGTCGACGCCGCCATATGCCAACGCCGAGACCGCCGGTATCAAACAGAGGATCGCCACGATCACGCTCCGCAATCGCGACCTCTCGTTCTGCTCGGTACTTGTCGTGTCTCTGTTTGCCATCAATCTGCCAACCGCAATGAAAAGTCGTCGAACCAGATACTTCCCGTCACAGGACACACCCCGGTGCACTCGCTGCGTGTGAGACGTATGGTTACTCCGTCGGCGTCCCCGTTCGTCGTGAACTTCACCGAGAGCGGCGTCCAATCTGCCCGCGGGGCGATCGGGGCGGTGACCGCGATCTGCTTTCCGTCTGCCGCGTTCAGAACCTCCCAGCTGAATGACGTGTTTGTTTTGATATCCGCCCGATAGAAGAATTCGAGGATATAGCTCTTTCCAGGCTCGACCGCGATCGTCTGTGAGACCCGCCGAAACTCTTTTCCGTCCGTCGAGTTAAAGACAAGGAGAAGGCTATTCTCGCCGCCGTGTTTCTGGCCCGTCGTCAAGACGATCTGCGGCTGCAAGCCGGCCGGGATCTGCCATTCGAAGGGCCCCGCCCCGTCCGGCCTCACGGGCTTTTCGAAACCGCCGTTACTAACGACGCCGGGCTTCTCGCCGCCACCGTCGTTCAAGCTGCCCACAACGCGAATCGAATCGCGAAACTTTTTTGCCTCGAGCAGTTTGCCGAGAAGGTTCGTTCCCACCTCTTTCAACGAACTCTTTTTCTCGTTCGCCGGGAATGAATCCCAGATCGCCACTGCTTCATCAAAGCGCTTTTCCCGCGCAAGGTGCACCGCGAGCGCGCCGTCGAATGCCATCGAGTTCGTGATCGCACGACGGATAGCAGCAACGTCACCATCAAAGAATTGCCACGCCGCCACGGCCGCCGGACCCGCGAGAGTTGCGTCTCCGGCTACTGCTTTGCTGATGTAGTCAAACGCTTCTTCGACACGGCCCTGTCTAAGCAATGCGTTCCCAAGTGTCCACTGCACCCGCGAGTAATTCGGTGCGAGCAGGAGGGCATGACGTAACGCACGCTCTGCTCCTTCGGCGTCACCGGTTCGCTCACGGGCACGGCCGAGGTCGAGCCACATCATGTAATTCTCGGGCGAAAGTGCTGCGGCTTTTTCGAACTCTGCTGCCGCTTTCTGAACCTCTGCCAGATCGAAATTCCTTTCGAAAAGAACGGCGGCCCGATGATGCGCCTGCGGATCGTCAGGCGCCAGCTGGGTCAGATAAACAGCAAGCTCGGCCGTATCCGCCCGCTGAACCGCGGAATTTGCGATACACCATTTCCCGACGAACCAGCTGGCAGCAGCTATCGCGAAGGCACCGGCCACGATAACCGCTTTCTTCCATGTAGTGTCGATTTTTATGGATCTGGTAGGTAGCAAGGCTATTCGAAATCAACCGGTTCGATCTTCATCTGCGCGCGTTTCAACATTATGTCACCATCGCGACACACTTCGCGCAACCGGTCGAGTGCCTTGTCGGATATTTTCTGGGAAGAGATGAGGATCTCCTGTACGGATTTATCGCGGCAGATCTCGATAAGAGCTCCGTTCGCATCGTATACCTGAAGGCCGTTGAGGACCTTTCCTTTCTTGAGCGGATCGTCGTCGACGAAGCCGACGGGCTGGTAGTTCCAGCTCGCGTTGTTGCGCAGCTCCCGCAAAACCATCTCGCCGCCGTCGCCCGCACCGTAGATCAGGACGCGTCGTCCATCCGTTGCTGCCCCATGCGGCAGGAACTCGCGTATCAGGCGAAACGCCATGCGGCTTCCAACCAGCAGCAGAAGCAGGATGATGCCGTCAACGACAAAAACGGCTCGCGAGAAATTCTGAAAACGGTACAAGAGCAAAATGGCGACAACACTCATCACCGAGCCCGCGAACACGCCCTTTGTAAATGTGATCAAATCACCGACGCTGGTATATCGCCAGATGCCGCGATAAACGCCGAACGCAAGAAACGCGAATAGCTTCAAAACCACCAGCAGCGGGGCTGTTTTGATGAACAACTCCCAGTTGCCGCTGTTCTCAAACGAACCGAATAACAGAACATACGCGGCGTAATATGAAAACGTGATCAGGAACGCGTCGAGGAAAACCTCGAAGATCCGCCGTTTGTATGAGACGTTTATCAGGAAGGCAAAGACCGCATTGTTTCGCTTAGCCAGCTCCTCCTCGCTCTCGTCATAAACTTTTACTTTCGAAAGATACACGCCGATGATCGACAGGGCGGCCGTGAAGATGCCGATGAGCGCGAGGCTCTGAACCATTCCAAGCTGAGAAACGAGAAGGGATAAAACTCCTGCGGACACTGCGAAGGCATATATCATCAACACCGCCGCCCGCTCCGACAGACCCAGGGCGACCAGGCGGTGCGATGTGTGGTCTCGCCCGCCCTGAGAAGCTTTCCTTCCCCATAGCTTTCTGATCACCGTAACGAGGGTCGTGTCGAAGATCGGAACAAAAAGTATCAGGACCGGAACCGCGAGGATCGAGAATATCCCGCGCGATCGTCCGCCGACCTGACCCACAAGCACCGAACTAGCAAGCAGGAACCCGACGAACATGGAGCCGCAATCGCCCATGAAGATCGATGCCGGGTTGAAATTGAAGATCAGAAAGCCGAGCAGTGCACCGACGAACACAGAGATGAGCAGCAGCTCGTCGAGCTGACCGTTGAACGCAAAACCAATACCGA
>DASUSJ010000042.1:0-10478 GCA_036375155.1 Pyrinomonadaceae bacterium | reverse complement strand
GGGCGAGCGTCGCTTGCTGGCCGTTGCGTATCGCGAACGGCTTGAAAAAGTGCTGCGCGTCATGCTGGACGAAAACGAATTTCTTTCGCCCCACGGTATACGAGCCGTGTCGCGGTATCACAAAGATAATCCGTACATCCTTAAGGTGAATGGCGACGAACATCGGGTGGATTACGAGCCCGCAGAATCGACCAGCGGTCTGTTCGGCGGTAACTCCAACTGGCGCGGCCCGGTGTGGTTCCCGGTCAACTATCTTTTGATCGAATCGCTGCAAAAGTTTCACCACTATTACGGTGACGATCTAAAGGTCGAGTGCCCGACCGGTTCGGGCACAATGATGAATCTCTGGGAGGTGTCACAGGAACTCTCTCGGCGTTTGTCTCATATCTTCCTGCGAAACCGCGACGGGATACGGCCTGTCTTTGGTGAAGCCACAAAGATGCAGGAAGACCCGCACTTCCGCGACCACCTTCTTTTCTACGAGTATTTCCACGGCGACAACGGATCCGGCGTCGGAGCGAGTCATCAAACAGGCTGGACCGGACTGGTAGCAAAGCTGCTGCAGCAAAGCGGGGAATAACTGAGTTCAGAGTGCGAGCTTCAGCTCGTGTGCTTTAACATCCACGAGCTGAAGCTCGCACTCTGAACATTCGCACTCTGAACATTCGCACTCTGAACTTTGGAATAAAGCCTGTCTCACTTTTGATTTATCGAATGTAAAAAGGCGAGACACATTCTATGAATCAAAACACAGTTCGCGAGTTCCCCAGTCTATTCGGAAGGCAGAGGAAAAACCGGCTTGCCGTGATCCTCGCTGGAGGAGATGGCTCCCGGTTAAGATCGTTGACGAAGATGATCACCGGCGATGAATGCCCGAAGCAGTTCTGCCCGCTTCTTGGCGACCGCACCCTTCTCGACGAAACACGCGACCGCACCGCGCTTTCGATTCCCCGGGCGAATACGTACTTCAGCCTGACGCAGAAGCATGAACAGTTCTATGCCCGACCGTTATGGAATGTCGGCCCCGGGCAAATGATCGTGCAACCGGAGAACAAAGGTACTGCACCCGCCATCCTTTACAGTCTGATGCGGATAGCCTCGCAGACCGCAGACGCGACCGTCGCGTTCTTTCCGTCCGATCATTATTTTTCCGACAATGAAGCCTTTATGGCCAATGTTGAATCAGCGTTTGCGGCAGCCGAGCTGAACCCGGACGCCGTCGTTCTGCTTGGCATCCAACCGGAAAAGGCGGAGACGTCGTACGGCTGGATCGAGCCGACCGACTCGCTGTTTGGTGAACTTTCACGGTCGGTTAGCCGAGTGAAAAAGTTTTGGGAGAAGCCTACGCTTGGAGTAGCGAAAAAGCTTCTTGAAGCCGGGTGCCTCTGGAATAGCTTCGTGATGGTCGGCAAGGTCGATACATTCCTTGCCATGGTCAAGCGGCATCTGCCGGACATGTTTCGCATGTTCGCGGCATCAAGCCGCCTGTTCGGAACCGAACAGGAGCCGGCTGTTATCAGGTCGATTTACTCATGGCTCGGGGACACGAACTTTTCGAGTGAAGTGCTTGAGCGGTCGTCCGATGACCTGCTCGTGATGCGAGTTTCTGACGTCAGCTGGAGCGATTGGGGCGAGCCGCAGCGTGTGATCGGGACGCTCACGGGACTCGGCGTGGAGACGGAATGGATGCAGGCGGTCGCGGCTTGATGATGCTTTTACCGCGGGCGCGTAGACGCTGAGAGTTTTTTGCGGCCGGGACGCAGAGTTTTCCCACCGCCGCAGAGCCGCCGAGACTTTCAGACTGGAACTTCGGCGGGAATACGATCCTGAGCAGACGATAAGAGGGTTTCACTCTGCATCTCGACGGTTAGTTGGTTTATTCAAATCTATGAAAGCAATTGCAGTTAAACCCGGGGTACCGAATTCCGCGCACCTCGTTGATATGTCAAAGCCGTCGATCGACGAGATAGGGGACGGCCGCGGCGTGCTTGTCAAGGTGCTGCGCGTCGGCGTAGACGGCACGGACAAAGAGATCAATAACGCCGAGTACGGTGCAGCGCCGGAAGGATTTGAGTTTCTCGTGATCGGTCACGAAGGCTTCGGAGTTGTCGAACAAGTCGGGCCCAACGTTCACGAACTGAAGCCGGGCGACTATGTCGTCGCAACCGTTCGGCGTCCGGGAAATAGCATCTATGATCTGATCGGTACCAACGACATGACGACGGACGACGTTTACTACGAACGCGGTATTAACCTGCGTCACGGGTTTCTGTCGGAGTATTACGTCGACGACGCCGAGTTTGTCGTCAAGGTGCCGCGTGGGTTGAAGGATGTCGGCGTGCTGCTCGAACCGATGACGGTCGTACAAAAAGGAATTACGCAGGCTTACGAGATCCAGCGACGTCTGAAAGTCTGGAAACCGAAACGCGCAGCCGTCCTCGGATCGGGGACTATCGGGCTTTTGGCGACACTGGTCATGAAGTTACGAGGCATGGATGTCGTAACGTTTGGCCGAACACCCAAGCCGTTTCTGAATTCCGATCTGATCGAAGAGCTCGGGGCCGAGTATGTTTCGACAGCAGACGTACCTGTGCAGGAGTACGCGTCGGAGCACGGAGCATTCGACATCATATTCGAAGCGACCGGCTACTCGCCGATCGTCTTTGACGCGATGCAGGCACTGGCAAAGAACGGCGTGCTCGTCCTATCAAGCGTCACCGGCGGCGACCGCAAGGTGGAAGTTCCCGCGGACAAGATAAACCTGGAATTCGTACTTGGGAACAAGGTCATGGTGGGTACAGTGAATGCGAACCGCGAGTATTTTGAATCGGGTGTAAAGGACATGTCCGCCGCAGTGCTCGAGTACGGCGACTGGCTTTCGAAGCTTCTTACACATCCGGTCACGGGGCTTGAAAACTACGGGAAGCTCTTCGAAGAGCTGACCTCCGGCAAAGACGTGATAAAAGTTTATTGCGAGGTCAGCCCGATGGACTGAACGCTTAAATGCGGAACGACGAATATTGAGGAGATCTGAACAATCTGTAGAAACAAAGAAGCGGCGCCGGTGAGCGCCGCTTCTTTGTTGTAAATACTGGTGCCGACTAGAAGACTTGAACTTCTGACCTATCGCGTGTGAAGCGAGTGCTCTACCACTGAGCTAAGTCGGCGTAATCTCAATTTTAAACTTCAGATTCAAATTTCAGATCTCGGATCTGGGATCTCAAATCTTGGATCTTTTGGAGATTCAGTAACCCAAATCCAAAATCCAAAATCCAAAATCAAATCGACGGATCTTCGGCTTTCGCTGGTTGGGTGTCGTTGGCTTTGATGGTTCCGATCGACGAATCCGTATAAAAGAATCTCGTGCCGGTCGCATTTACTCCCGTCGGCACCTGCGGGTCGGCGTTGATACGGTACGACCCAGGGCGAGAGCTGGATGGTTCTTCAAGCGTAAGAGTAAAAATGTAACCATTGACCACCGGCCGCTCACCCGCGAACTTCTCGTCGAGTCCGGCCGACTGGATCAGTTGATCAAAGGTGGCGAAGCGCCCGCGATTTCGCGACGCGTACTGTGCCTGATATGTCCTTATACGGTCGAGGCTCTGTGCCGCGGCCGTCTCGTTTCCGGCTCGGATCATTGCGCCCCAGGCGATCGCGCCGACACCTATCAGCAGCCCGATGATCGCGATCACAATCATCAGCTCGATAAGGTTAAATCCGCGCTGGTCCTTCAAACGACTTCGTAGGGTGTTCATATACTGCAAGAAATCCTCCGGTGTTCTTCACGTAAGCTTTATAGAGAAGTTTCAAAAGTTTAGATGCTTTTCGGTCGAATTTCAAACCACTGGGCGCCGCGATTTGAATCCAAATATTCTCGTGCGAACGGCATCTACTATCCTGTAGAATTAAACTGCTGGTCCGTACGGCATTAACCTGCTTTCCCGATGATGCGAGATTGGATAATCGATAAAACCGAAATGCATGTAGCTTCAGCGACGGTTGCAGTCGATGCCTCGGCGAAAATACGGCAGCTCCAGGAGGCTGTCGAGAGCGTGATCCGCGGCAAGTCTGAGACCGTCAAATACGCTCTTGTCGCGTTATTCGCAAAGGGCCACCTGCTGATCGAGGACGTGCCGGGAATCGGGAAGACAACACTCGCGAGTGCGATCGCTAAAGCACTTGACCTTTCGATCCAGCGCGTACAGTTTACGTCCGACCTGCTTCCGTCTGACGTGATCGGGATCTCGATCTTCAACCAGCAGACCGGTGATTTCGAGTGGAAGTCGGGGCCGATCTTTTCGAACATCGTGCTCGCCGACGAGATCAATCGTGCGACGCCGAAAACACAGTCAGCACTCTTGGAAGCCATGGCGGAAGAGCAGGTGACCGTCGAGGGGGTTTCCCGACAGCTGCCGCTTCCGTTCATGGTCATCGCGACACAGAATCCGTCGGAGCATCACGGGACATATCCGCTTCCTGAATCGCAGCTCGATCGCTTTATGCTTCGACTGCACATGGGATATCCAAGTTTCGAGGACGAGCGCCGCATACTCCGTGATCGAGAGCATGTTAATCCGCTCGAATTGGTCGAAGCGATCCTCAGCCAGACCGACATCCTGGAATTGCAGGAACAGGTCACGCGAGTTCGGGTAGATGCGGCGTTAGTGGATTACCTGCTCGAGATCGTCGACGCAACGCGAAAATCGGAAGTGGTCGAACTTGGAATAAGCCCACGCGGTGCTCTTGCGCTGTTTCGTTCAGCTCAGGCTCTCGCGCTTGTTGAAGGCCGCGACTTCTGTATCGCCGACGATATCAAACGGCTTGTGACGCCATGTTTCGCGCACCGACTGATCATAGGAGCACGCTCGGCAGGCCTAAAGAACCGGACACGCGAAGCGGAACAGATCCTGCAAGAGATCCTTCAGAAGATAACCGTGCCGGTTTAGGACGAATGGACCTCGCAGTTTTTCGTCAGCTTTTCACTCTTCGCGACGTCAGAAATGCCGCTCTCGGTGCCGCCGTTCTCGTCGGCGGGATCGGGCTCGCAAGCGTCACATACCTCGCTCACCTTTTCGGAAATGCGCGTTTGGCTGGTCTGGCCGCCGGTGCATCGCTCGTTTTCGTCCTGCTCATTCTCATCTTTGTCGTGCCGCCGCTGGCAAGGAACGCCAGTCGCGAAGCATCGCAGCTGAACCTTCCCTTCGAGTTGACGACCGGCGGTGCGATCATGCTCGTCCTCGTCGCTATCGTCGCATTCTCGGCGTGGAACACCGCGAACAACTTGCTGTTTCTCGTACTCTCGTTCATGACGGCGGCAATGATCGTTGGATTCATCGCGGGTGGCATCTGCCTTAACAAGCTCGAGGTAAAGATGCGGTTTCCAGAAACGATCTTTGCCGGAGAGGAGGTCCCGATCCTCGTAAATCTTTCGAATCGGAAGCCTCTGTTTCCGAGCTTCTCGGTGGTCGCGGATGTTCGCGGTACGGAGCGAGATGAATCCATCGCGGCACACGACCTGCGGCGGTTGCTGCCCGAGTTCATCGCACGCCGGCTTGCAAAGCCACCGATCGTCCGCCGAACCCTCGACTACGTTGTTTATGTTCCGCGGAGGCAGGAGCGAGAAACAAAGTCGATGCATGTTTTCGAGAAGCGGGGCAGATTTCTGATAAAGGATTTTGAGCTCTCGACAAAGTTCCCATTCGGCTTTTTTCGACACCGCCGCCGGCTTCCTGCGAAAGAGACCGAGCTCATCGTGCTTCCTGAGCTGGTGCCGCTGGATCACCACCTTGACGCGATCCAGCTGGAAAGCGGAACCATTCCCGCGAGCAAACGCGGATCCGGTCAGGACCTGCTTGCGCTTCGTGACTACCAGCCGAACGATGATTTGAGGCGAATCGATTGGAAGGCGACCGCCCGGACGCGGCACTTGACGGTCCGTGAGTTCCTGGCCGACGACGACAGAAAGGTAACGGTTTTCCTGGACACCGATATTCCTGAGGAAGGTGATCGACAGATGAGTCTCCGCGAAAAGCTGGAAGCGGAGCAAAGTGGCGAAACGCTTGTTCTATCCGAACGGCTCGAACGGGGTATTAGCCTCGCGGCGTCGCTTCTGGCCTATTTCAACGACGAACAGGCTGAGATCCGGCTCGTGATCGACGGCGATGCTGGAGAATTCGGCCTTGGAAGCCGTCATTTGCACGACAGTCTCAAAAGGCTGGCCCTGATTGAGCCGACCCGCGGCGAAAAGCCGGATCCCAATACCAAATTCTCGACACTCAATGAATTACTGGCGGAAACCGAAGCCGGTTACAATTTTGTGATCACCGCGAGGCCGGCAGACGAGATCCCACCCGAAATTCTCCCGAATTCCAGGATCATCCCTGTTTGACCGGTTTTCCTGTCACAAAATCCGCCCCCGTGGTGTATTTTATGTGAAAAGCATTCGATCGATGCTGAAGATGAACAAGTTGACGGAAATATTCGTGGACTCGATGTCCGAACAAACAGCGGCCGCTGCAGCGAAAGAAAGGATCGGGTTTGAGGAGGCATTCAGTCTTCATCACCGGACCGTATTTCGCACGGCGCGGTCCGTTGTACAGGACGCCGGTTTGGCTGAGGACGTGACTCAGGAAGTGTTCATCAGGTTGTATAAGCATATGGATTCGCTGCCGGACGTCGAGATGCTGCGACCATGGCTTATTCGTGTAGCTCTGAACGTTGCTCGCAATACGCTTAGAGGCAATATTAGGGCGAACACGCGTGACGAAAACTACGTCAAAGAAACAGTTGAGAACAGCGTATTTTCGGTCGAATCGGAGTACGAGCAGAGGACGGAAGTGAGCGAGATAAACAAAGCGCTGAACAAGGTGAAAGAGCCTCTTCGAAGCTGCCTCGTGCTGAAGCAGCAGGGCCTTTCATACCGCGAGATCGCGGAAAGCCTTTCGCTCAATGAAACCAGTATCGGGACGTATGTTGCCCGGGCCCGTGCCGAATTTATGCGGTTCTATGGCAAGGCGGGGAGAAGAGATTCGCTATGAACGGAATGTGTTTTGAGATAGGTGCTATTCAGGCCTTTTTGGACGGCGAGACGTCGCCCGACGTTTCCTTACGTCTGGCCGATCACGTCGCGGCATGTGACGCATGCGCGAGGCTGGTGGCGGCCGCTGAAGATGAGAATTCGGTGGTTTTCTCGGCACTTGAACGCGAGATGGATACGCTCGTGCCGACGCAGCGTTTGTGGCTGCGGATCAACGATTCTATTGCGGAAGAGAAGAGTCGTGCTCCTTTCTGGCAGAAGATCCTTGCGTCTGTGCAGATGAGTCTGGCGAATCCGTCGTTCACGGCGGCTGCCGGAGTTTTATTGGTTTTGGGAATGTTTGCGGTGATGATCACCGTTCGCGACGATTCAGGAGTAAGTATTGTGCAGACGCCGCAGCCCGTTCCCACGTTCAGCAGCGATCGACCGGCACCGCCGCAAGGCCAAGCTGAGGCCGAGGTCGCCGTCGTCGGAGCTGATGCGGCGATCCCGAGCCCACCGGCAAACTCGAAACCGGTAGCGGTTGAAATTTCGAATTTATCGCCGCGAGAGATCGGCTCGATCGTAAAGGCGAGCTCGAATGCGGACCGCCGGCGGATCACACCGCAGACCGCAGATTACACCGTATCGACCGACGCGTATCTTCCCGGAGAGGAAAGCTATGTCAAGACCATTGCCGATCTGAAGGAGAACGTAGACTCGCAGAAAGACGAGGTTATGACGCCCTCGACGCGCGTCTCCTACGAGCGAGACATGGCTGTCGTCAATGACTCGATCAAGCGCATGCGTGAGGTTGTAAAGAAGAATCCGCGAAATCAAGCAGCACGCCAAGTGCTTTACTCTTCGTATCAGGATAAGATCGACCTGCTCAATTCGGTCGCTCAGCGCGAAGAGCTTATAGCGAGCTTAAGATAGGAATTTAATGTTAATACACCGGAAAAGCTTTTACTGCCTTCTGTTATTTCTGTACCTGCTCGGTATGCCGGGCACTGGTGCGGTAGGGCAGGACAAAAAGCCGCCAAAAGATCCGCCAGCCAGGGAACGCGTTCCGAAGCCCGGCCCTCACCCGCCGGGCTTTATTGAACACGACAGCGTTACATGGGAGCGTTCGATGATGGTCGACCCCAACGTAGCCATTAAGTTGTGCGTTGCAGAGGGTGACCTAAAGATCAATGGCTGGCAGCGCGAGGAAGTCCGGATATTTGTTAAGAACGGCCGTAAGTTTGAAATGAAGCCGTTAGAGAAATCGGCGGAAACCGGGAAAGTTAACTGGCTATGGGTTGCCCATGTGACAAGCGGTCGGCCGAGACCGGCGTCCGAGTGTCTTGCCGGTGACACGATCGAGATCGATGCTCCCGTTGGAACGGCCTTCGATCTGTCGGGACGAGCAGCTCGTACATCCGTCGATTCCGTCAAAAAGGTAAAGGTAAAGATCCTCGAAGGAGTCATCATGCTGCGCAACATCGCCGGCGGCATAAATGCGTACACTTCGCAGGGCGATGTGATGGTCGACAATTCTGCCGGTGCGATCCAGTTGGAAAGTACGACCGGTAATATTGTCGCGATCGATGTAAAGCCGGGTCAGATCGGGGAGCTCCTGAGAGCCAAAACCAACAGCGGCGCGATCACACTTCAACGAGTGAGTCACAGGCAGATAGAGGCCAGCTCTATATCAGGATCGCTTTTGTTCGATGGACAGTTTCTCACCGGCGGGATCTATAATTTCCGAACTTCGAACGGTTCGATCAGGCTTGCGATCCCGACGAGTTCGTCGTGCACTTTCAAGATGACCTACGGTTTCGGCAGCTTCAACTCAGAGATCCCTCTAAAGATCCTGACGGTTGATGAGAACCCACGTGTGAAAACCGTGGTTGCGAGTTTGGGAACGGGATCAGCCGCGGTCAGCTTGACCACCAGCAGTGGAAGCATCGGCATAAGGAAAACGGGCGGCAAACTCTAGAATTCGGACAGCGGCCGTCCGGTCCGCTGTTCGAATTGCTCGGTCATGGACGGCGAACCCTCGTCGCGCATCATTCGCTCAACCCGCCACATCGGCAGAAAATAATCGCTCATCGGAAGATATTGTTCACCTTCGGCTATCGATCTGCACCAGTCATCGAAGTAGTCGAGGTCGATACACCGCGCGAACACTCCGGCCGGGCCGATCTCGTCCACAGTCCCGAACAGCTTCTCCCGCGGAGAGTGAAGGTACACGATCATGTTTTCGCCAGGTTGGATTTTCATTAACAAGATTGTAGATCGTTATTGTCAGAACAGGGAGCGGTGACCCGACTGGGGATTGCGGAGCGGATGGGAAGGATCTCGTGAGATCTAGTGTGATTCATGTGTGTTAGGTCGTTCGTTCAGCTAAAGCCGGTAACCAGTAAACAACTCCAAGCACATGAAGCAGCACGAAACACGGCTAATCCACAATCGAAAATCCCGGATCCGCAATCGGGCGGTTCTGACAGGCAGTTCACAGCTCACGGTTAACAGTTCATAGTTCATACTTCACACTTCACACTTCATACTTGCCTTTTTCTCCTTTAGAATTTACCTCAGATGTACATAACCCGCATCGAGCTCGAGAACATCAAATCTCATGCTGCTTCTGCGTACGATTTTTCGCGCGGGACAACGGCGATCACCGGTGAGAACGGTGCGGGTAAGACTACGATCATCGAGGCTATCGCGTGGGCGCTCTTTGATCTGCTCGATTACAAGAAGGAAGATTTCGTCCGGCGCGGTACGAAAAAAGGCTCGGTTCGTGTGACGTTCGAGAGCAGTCTCGATGAGCGCCATTACATAGTCTATCGGGACACAGCGACGGGGTACAACGTGTACGACCCGGGGCTGAAGATGCGCGTCGCGGACAAGAAGGACGAGGTTTGCAGATTTCTCTGGCAGCATCTGGGTGTCGATCCGGGGACGGATCTTGACTCGCTCTTTCGCCGGGCGATAGGTGTTCCGCAGGGTACATTCACCGCCATATTTCTCGATACGCCGGCCGAGCGTAAAAAGGCTTTCGACAAACTTCTCAAGGTCGAGGAATATCGTCGCGGCGCCGAAGAGTTGTTGAAAACTGCCCGATTCATCGATCAGCAAGCTGCCGAGGTTCGGGAGAAGATCGCCCGTTATGAAGGCGAGATCGCGAGGATCGATGACGTCGAGGCAGAGCATAAGTTATTTGCCGTTCGCGTGACCGAACTAACGGCGGAGCTCGATCGCGTTGCTGCCGAAGTGGTTGAAAAACAGGCCTCGGTCGAAACCCTCGACAAGGCTGAACTGGTCTTGCTTAGCGCACGAGCGACGCTCGATAAATTTCAGACTGAGCAGATGCAGCTTGCCGTCGCGCTCAGCCAGAAGGAAAATCAGGCCGCCCAGGCGCGGGAAGCAGCCGTTAAAACAGCCGAAGTAAAAGCGGACTCCGAAAAGCATACTG
>DASUSJ010000041.1:0-3248 GCA_036375155.1 Pyrinomonadaceae bacterium | reverse complement strand
GACGCATTATCACGAATTGACGGAGCTAGCGGAAAATTTACCCGGCGCTCAGAATTATCAGCTGACAGCAACCGAACGCGACGGCGAGGTCGTCTTTCTTCACAAGCTGCAGAAAGGAAAGGCTTCGAAATCTTACGGAATCGCCGTTGCGAAACTCGCCGGCTTACCGGGCAGCGTGATCGAGCGTGCGAAAGATGTTCTCGCGCGATTGGAACGCTATGAGTTGGCGGTTTTCGCCGACGAGAAGAAATCCGGCCTGAGCGCGGCCGCGGCGACCAAGGCCGCGTCGCAGGTTTCACTGTTCGCGATGGCGAACGAGAACGCGATCGACGAGCTTCGTTCTACTGACATCGAGGGACTTTCGTCCGACGATAGTAAGGCGCTCCTTCGCGAGATCCAGAGAAAGATCGTGTAAGCTTCTTCCCATTACGTAATTACTAATTACTTAATTATTAATTAAATAATGGGAAAACCCATTGAACTACAAACGCATGTCGCCCCTCTCAAACGAACAGAAGATCGGCCAACTCTTTTTCGTCGGAATTCCTGGGCCGGAACTGGACGATCCGACGCGCGAATTGCTCGATCGAGTTCAACCCGGCGGGATCTGTCTCTTCGCACGCAACGTCCGCGAGCGTGAGCAAACTAGAAAGCTGCTCGACGATCTACGTGACTATCTTTCGCCCGCGACGTTGTTCAGCATCGATCAGGAAGGCGGGCTCGTCGACAGGCTTCGACGCGTGATGACGCCAATGCCCGCGGCGGACAGGATCCATTCGGTCGAAGATGCGCGCGAGCTGGGGCACATTATCGCAGAGACGTTGCGCATCTTTGGCTTGAACATGAACTTCGCTCCGGTGGTCGATGTTATGGACGAAGAGCGCGCGAAATTGTCGAACGGTCTTCAGTCACGCGCCTTCGGCCAATCGAAAATGGAATCGACCGAGCTGGCAAACGCGTTTCTGACGGCGATGCAGGAAGGCGGCATAGTTGGCTGCTTCAAACACTTCCCCGGATTGGGCGCCTCGGCGGTCGATTCTCATCGCGAGCTACCGCTCGTTCCTATCGACGAGAGCGAATTTCGTTCGACCGATCTCTACCCCTACAACGCGCTGTTGAGCACCGGCACGGTCAGATCGGTCATGATCGCCCACGCTGCGTTTCCGAATGTTGGGTTGCAGGAACGTGACCAAAATGGCAAACTTTTACCGTCTTCGCTAAGCCCCGCCATTATTTCAGATCTACTACGCGACGAACTTGGGTATGACGGGCTGGTCGTGACTGACGATTTGGAGATGGGGGCGATCGTCGAGAATTATGGCATTGGCGAGGCGTGCAAAATGGCGATCGCCGCGGGTGCGGACATGCTTGCGATCTGTGCAAGCGTGGATGCGATCAACGAGGGATTCGACGCGATTACCCTCGCGGTCGAATCAGGTGAGATCACCGGGTCTCGGCTTGAGAGGTCGCTCGAGCGGATCGCCGCATTGAAACACAGCGTTCACGAGCCTCTCGAATTTGATAACGCAAGGCTCGACGATCTCTCCGAACGCATAGCCGAAATGAACGCCCGGCTCAAATAGATCTCACGGAGGAATAAGTCTTTTGCGCAATTCCCTTTTGCTGATTCTCGTGTCCGCGCTCGTGTTTGCCGCTTCGTGCCGCCGGACACAAACCGAATTCGTCACCATCGCCCTCTCTGAAAAATTCTCGACGCTCGATACGCTGACCAGCACCGCGTCCGACTCCGCTGCCGATCGCGTCCGCAATCTGATCTTCAATACCCTGGTAAAAAAGAACGAATCGTTCGATTACGTCGGTGAGCTTGCAAAGGAGATAAACGTCTCGCCCGATGGAATGACGGTCACATTCGTGCTCCAGGACAACGTAGTGTTTCACAACGGCAAACCGTTCACATCCGCGGATGTGAAATACACGTTCGACTCGCTCTTCGCGAGCAACGGTTACAAGTCGGGTGCGTTCTTCGACACCGTCGACGGTCAGCGTGTCGCGCACATCACGTCGCTGCAGACACCGGACGAGAAAACGGTCGTGATGACCGTCGGCCGGCCGGCACTAAAAAATCAGCTTCTATCGAATCTCGTCGCGATCCCGATCATTCCCGAGGGTTCTGTCGATGGGCAGAAGACAAGCCCTGTCGGCTCCGGTCCGTTCAAGTTCGTCGGCTTTGACCAAGCGCAGAACATCGTCGAGCTGTCCGCGAACGCCGAATACTGGGAAGGTGCGCCGAAGGTGCAGAAGGTTAGGGTGAAGACCGTGCCGGATGCAAATTCCCTTCAGGCCGAGCTTCAAACCGGTGGCGTGGACATCGCTCCGCTGCCGTCGAACTTGCCACCCGACACGCTCGTCTCACTCGGCCAGAGTGCGAACCTGAAAGTCGAGCAGTTCAACGGTTCGAACATTCAGTACCTGATCTTCAACACGGAATCCGCGCCGCTGAACAATGTTAAGGTCCGGCAAGCGATCGGATACGCGGTCGATCGGCAGAAGATAATCGACAGTTTGCTCTTCGGTCAGGCGCGGATCGCCCACTCGATACTTCCCCCCGAGTCATGGGCGTACTCTCCGGGAATGCAATACACATACGATCCGGCGAAGGCGAGACAGCTTTTGAAGGAAGCGGGCTATAAGGACGAACCGATAGTTTTCAAATACAGCGCCGGAAACGCTGCCGTGAACCAGTATGGCCAGGCGATCTGGAATTCGCTAAAAGAAGCCGGCATCAATGTGCAGATCGAAACGCTCGAGGTCAACACCATCCGCACGCAGCTAGGACAGGGACAGTTTCAGATGTACACCGGTATCTGGATCGGTGGAAACCAGGATCCGATCTTCCTTCGCGATCTCTTCGCGACCAGCCGGATCCCCGGCGGCACCGTCAATTGCTGCAACCGTAGCCGCTATTCGAACCCGACACTAGATAGAATCCTCGAGGACGCCGTGAACGCGACCGATCGCGAGACTGCGAAGTCGCTATATACACAAGCCCAGCAGATCGTAAGCAACGACCTGCCACTTTTCCCCCTCTGGTATCCGGCGAACATGGTCGTCGCAAACAAGCGCATCGGCAACATCAAGATCGGCGCGAGCGGCGACTGGAGTTTTGTGAAGGATATTACTGTGCAGTGATTGGTTTTCGGTCTTAGGTTTTCGGGTTTTGGTTTTTGGCTTTTGGTCTTTGGCTTTTGTATGTGATTTCGCGGTGCTTTGAGAAAACGTATGCTCTA
>DASUSJ010000040.1:0-5534 GCA_036375155.1 Pyrinomonadaceae bacterium | reverse complement strand
AGGTCGAAAACTTACGAAAAGTTCTCCGGTTTTGTCGCAGCGAGGGAGGGCCCCGCCCCGGCCAGTGAATCCACGTGTAAGTTTTTCAAATGCTTGTCCTGAATGCCCTTATAGTAACTCCATTTCTCTGGCAAAGGCAAGCAATTATCAGGTTCGCATAGTTGATTACGAAACGAATCTAATAAGGGTTCAGTTAAATCAATTGCGAGAGAACCAGACGCGGAATACCTTGCAGATCCGGGTAAAGAATTGGTGACCGCCACAGCTTCTTTTCGAACATATCGGCGACCTGCTGTGATTGATTGAAGCCGATCTCCATCAGCAAATGACCGCCGGGCATGAGCACACGCGGTGCTTCGCCGATTATCCGTCGTATGATCGACAACCCGTCCGAGCCGTCCGTCAATGCGAGACGAGGTTCGAAATCCCGCACTTCGGCCTGCAGTCCGTCGAGATCCGTTCGAGGTACATACGGGGGATTCGAAACGATCATGCAGAACCGCCCCGTTTCGAGACCACCGAAGATATCCGATTCGAGCAGGGTGAGTCTGCTGTCGACCCCGTGCTTTTGTGCATTGCGGCGCGCGACCGCGAGTGCGGCCGGCGATATGTCGAGTCCAACTGCGATCGCATCCTGCTTCTGATGAAGTATCGATATCGCTATACATCCGGAACCGATCCCGACTTCGCATATCGATGGCGCTCCAAATTCGTCAAGTAAACGGATCGCGTGCTCGACCACCATTTCAGTCTCCGGCCGGGGGATCAATACGTCGGGCGTCACCTCGAATTCGAGACCGTAGAATTCCTGTATGCCGGATATGTATTGAAACGGCTCGTGGGATGCTCGCCGTTGAATTAACCGGTCGACAATGCTCTCCTCGTCCGGGTTGAGGAGATACTCCGGATGAGCGACTAGGAACGTCCTGTTTCGTTTGAGTGCGATAGCGAGTAGTGACGCTGCCTCCCTCCGTGGATCGACAACGTCGCTGTCACGCAGGATCGCCGCCGTTTCGTCCAGCTTTTCGGAAACGCTCGGCATTAGGGTTTGATCGCCCTCGTCGCAACGAATGCTGGCATATAGCGATCGATCGGTCGGCCCGGACCATGCCAGTAGTCTTCGTATAGCCCGACGATGTGAAACCCGGCCGCAGCCTGACCGCCGACTTGCTCTTCGAGAGTGTGGCTGAATTCGAGCGGCTCGCCGCGTCCGACTTTCTCGCGCAACTCGCTGTCGGTCAGCGAAGTTTCATCTGCATACGGCAGCGAGTAGCGCAAGACAAGTTCGCCCGTTCGATCTGCTTCGAGTAGATCGAAGATGAACACCTCCGGCTTGGTGAACCCGACCAGTAGAACGCCGCCCCTTCGCAATACGCGGAAGCATTCATCCCACACCGGCCCAAGGGCCGGCATGAAAAGATTCGAACACGGGTTGAAGATAAGATCGAACGACGCATCGGCAAATCTCGAGAGGTCCGCTGCGTTGCCCTGTTCTAAACGTAACTGCAGATCATCTCGCTCCGCTACAAAGCGGTCCTGCTCGAGCTGTTTTGCTGAATTATCGAAGGACGTAACCCTTGCACCCGCGGCCGCCAACACAGGAGCCTGCTGCCCTCCGCCGGAGGCGAGACATAGAAGATCTCTTCCGGCGATGTCGCCGAACCACTCCCGCGGCACTGGCTTGGCCGGTGTGAGAAGAACGCTCCAATCGCCACGACGGGCACGCTCGATAATTTCGGTGCTTACCGGCGTGGTCCAGTCGCTCGCCTGTTCTACTTCCAGGTCCCACGCGGCGCTGTTGTGTTTTATGACGTCGATCATCTTGCTCCATCGCCGCGCCAGACGGCCGGTAAGGTGAGAAGAATTATTTTGAGGTCGAGCCACAGCGACCAGTTTTCGATGTAGAAGAGATCGATGCGAACCATTTCTTCGAACGTCAAACGGTTCCTGCCCGAGACTTGCCAAAGGCCCGTTATGCCGGGCTTCATATCAAGGCGTTTACGATGCCGGAGATCGTAATCTTCGACCTCGTACCGGATCGGCGGGCGGGGCCCA
Source organism: Pyrinomonadaceae bacterium (assembly GCA_036375155.1). Lineage (GTDB taxonomy): Bacteria > Acidobacteriota > Blastocatellia > Pyrinomonadales > Pyrinomonadaceae > OLB17. The sequence goes on along the minus strand of DASUSJ010000040.1, from coordinate 3,479 downwards.
ACGATACTCATGTCTCCTTTCAGCACATTGAACAGCTGCGGCAGTTCATCAAGGCTTGACCTCCGCAGCCAGCGACCGGCGGTTGTGACGCGCGGATCGTTCTTTACTTTGCCGAAGACGGGTTCCGAGTCGTCACCTATATTCGCGTCATCATGTCCTTCGATGTTCTTGCGATAAGCTTCGCGATGCACCGAGTCGTCGGCATCTTCATGCATCGTCCGAAATTTGTAGCAAAGGAAGATGCGCCCGTCCATCCCGACGCGCTCCTGCCGAAACATTACCGGTCCGCGAGAACCGAACCTTACGAGCAGCGAGATCAAGAGAAGGATCGGCGACAGGACGGCGATTGCTACAAGCGAGATGACGATATCGGATGCTCGTTTTACGAACCGTTCGAGATCCGAGAGCGGCTCGCGGAACAAGCGCACCATCGGCAATACACCGATTTGCTCAACGCTGGTCTTTTGCGGCAGCAGGTCGAACAAGCTTGGTGCGAATCGAAACTCCACGCGTCGCCGCCGGCCGACCTGCATCATCGCATCAAATAGCCTGTCACTGGATATCGTCGTGTCGGTAATTATCACTTCCTGGATCTCTAGCTCTCTTATCAACGCCGCAAGATCATCGAAGGTGCCAACAACAGGTGCTCCGAGGTCAGCGTCTCCTCGCAATTCTCCGTCGTTACGAACGATGCCGATCACGCGATAGCCGAGGTCGCGCCGTGTCTGTAACTCGCGAGCTGTTTGCGCCGCCTCGGAGTTTGTCCCCACGATAAGCGTTGGAATAAGGTTGATCCCGGAATTGCGGATGCGGGCCTGAGCAAAGCGCACCACCAGGTGAAACGCGGTAAACAGGAGGAGGGCGAGGGCGAAGTCGAGAAAGAACACGCCTCGCGAATAGGAGAACTCGCGAAAAGCGAAACCGCCACGAAAAAGAAATGCCCAGCCGGTAATGAGCAGCGAGCTCACCGCGACTGCTTTGAAGATCTTTATCGCCTCGCGCGTGTACGAGAACGCACCCTGATACTGATAGACGCGCTCATATGCAAGCATTATGAGCCGAACGGGAACCGCGAAGTAGAGGATTCCCGCGTACGGCACAAATTCCGGCGACCATGCCCATGCGGTATTCGAAAAGATCTGGCTTCCTTCGCGAAGCTTGAACGCTGCAAGAAAGCAGAAGACTGTGATCGCAGCGTCGGCCCCAACAACGGAACCTTTCACAACAGGCATCACCCATCGGGGAACGCGGCTCTCAGCTCTCAGTGTCGCGGTGTTGGTGTTTACTGCAGTCTCGGCTCGCATCGTCTACTTCTTTTTAAGCGAATGAGGTGATACTTGCAAACCTCGGGACGCGCGAGACGCGGCTGACAACGCTTTGTCGATGGGTTATTCTGCCCTTCGAGACGGATGAAAGTTCTGATCACATCCCCAAGCCTAAACGAGCAAGAAAACGTAAGCGGAATTTCGACGATGATCTCCGGAATTATCGATCACTCCGGATGCGACTTTGCACATTTTGCGGCTGGGAGAAAGGACGGCGAGCGGTTCGACGTTAACTGGCTTATCAAGCAAACGACCCTGCCGATCAGGTTTGCAAGAGAGATCAAACGTGTGAACCCGGACGTCATTCATATAAATACGGCGTTCGAGCCGGCGGCGATCATCCGGGATTACGTCCTGAGTAGGGTCGCCGGTAAAGCGCGTCCCGTAGTAGTTCATGTGCATGGCGGGCGGTTCGTACTGCAGGATTTTCCGAGGTCGGGCATCGCTTCGTTTGCCGATCGTCTGCTAGCGTCGGCATCGCGGGTGATCGCGCTCAGTCAGGTGGAGGCGGATGCGTTGACGAAATTCGTGCCCGCGTCACGGTTGACCGTGCTTTCAAACGCGGTCGCCGCCGATAGGTTTTCGTCGGGAGTTCGCGAGTGGGGCGTTAAGAACATTCTCTACCTCGGGCGTTTGCATGAATCGAAAGGTCTGGACGACATCGTCGAGAGCTGCAGGCTCCTTCTCAGCCAGGGCTTTAAATTTCGGTTTAACTGTTTCGGAACAGGACCCGACCAGGAGAGATTCCTGACGGCGATGATCGACCTGCTTGGCGAGAATTTTCATTACGGCGGTGTCGTCTCCGGCGATGAGAAGGTTCGCGCGCTGACGAAAGGCGACATATTTCTGATGCCTTCAAAATTCGAAGGCCTTCCTTTATCACTTCTCGAGGCGATGGCCGCCGGGTGTATTCCGGTCGTGTCGAGTCGTGGTGCTATCCCGTCAGTTGTCGAAGACGGGCACAACGGTTTCCTCGTCGAGCCGGGCGATCTTACACAAATCGTTGGCAAGCTGAAATTTCTTTTGTCAGAAGGGGAACCCGGCTGGAACAAGCTTCGCGAAAACGCGCGGCGGACGATTGTTGAAAGCTTCGATCTTGGCAGGTATGCGAAGAAGCTCGAAGCACTCTATTCGGAAGTGCTGTCGGACAACCTAACCGGGAGCCGCGTGCATAAATGACTCCTTCGATAGACTCATTACCCGAGCGCGTACGTGTTGTCAGCCTCAATCCGGACGTTGTGGATCACGACGCGGCGATTCGACGCGTCATCGAGCTTATCAACGACGGTCACGGCGGCTACGTATGTTTTTCGACCGTGCACATGGTGATGGAGGCGCATGACTCGCCGAGCTTCGCCGAGAAGGTGAACGCTGCCGACATGGTCGTCCCGGACGGAATGCCTATAGTGTGGATGCAAAAGCTGCAAGGGCAAACTAATGCAGCACGCGTTCGGGCAAACGACCTGATGATGCTCTTGTGTGAATTCGCCGCGAGCCATGATCTCACGATCGGTTTCTACGGGGGACGGCAGGAAGTCATCGACGCGATACTCGAGCGCGTCGATCGCGACCATCCGAACCTGCGTGTTGTTTACGCCTTCTCGCCCCCGTTTCGTCCGCTGACAGACGAGGAAGACTCGAAAGTCGTTAGTGATATCAATGCGGCGCGCCCCGACCTGCTCTTCATGGGTCTCGGTTGTCCTAAGCAGGAAAATTGGATGGCGGATCACAAGGGAAAGGTAAAAGCGGTCATGCTCGGGGTCGGAGCCTCGTTCGATTTTTTTGCCGGGAACGTAAGGGAAAGTCCTGCCTGGCTGGGCCGACTCGGCCTCGAGTGGGCCTATCGATTAACGCAGGAACCGCGACGTTTGTGGCGACGCTACCTGATTCTCAATCCCAGATTCATGCTGCTTGCCGCACGGCAGATCATCTTAAAGAGATGATCGTTTCTCCGGTCGGCTCCCGGCGGCAATCGGAGTCCACTATCGTACAAACGCGTTCGGTATAGGCGTATCGCCGTTAGCTCCGAATTGTTGGATCAGTGTTCCGGCTGTTGTCCGTTGGCTGAACCACGTGGCACCCGACGGTCTGAAAACCGTCACGTCGAACTTCCCATCGCCATCGTAATCTCCGGGCGCCGGTATGTCGCCGCTA
>DASUSJ010000039.1:0-3212 GCA_036375155.1 Pyrinomonadaceae bacterium | reverse complement strand
AACCGAAAAAGCGCCGTGATCTTCGACGCTTTTGCCCAGCAGATCGCGAACGCCACCGACCCGAGTCGAGATCACCGGCTTGCCGGCCGCCATCCCTTCGATCAGCGAAAGCGGAGTGCCCTCATTCAATGAGGTCAACGCGATAATATCCAGGCCAGCGTACACGACATCGGCGTCGGTGCGATTTCCCAGAAAAACGACCGTGTTGCCGAGGGCCAGATCGTCGGCCTCGCTCTCCAGCCTTTCCCTGAGATGGCCATCGCCCGCGATAACGAATCTCAATCGTAATTTGCCGGGCGAATTTTCGTGTTCGCGCACGCGCGCCGCAACCTTTAGATACAGGGAAACGTCCTTTATTTCAGTAAGCCGTCCAACGAAGCCGATCAGTAACTCGTCGGCGGCGGCCCCGATCTCCGACCTCAACCGGTTCGAGTTCAAATCGCCGTCAGCAAACGCATCCACGTCGATGCCCAGGGGTATCACCTCGAACTGGTCAGCCCGTCCGACTCCGAATCTCTCGTTTATCTCATTCAGCTGCTGCGGCGAGATAACGATTATCTTGTCAGTAGCGAATCGAGCGAGAAATCTTTCGATCGCAAGAAAGATCCCGGTCTTCACCCGGCCGTAATAACTGTGAAAGACGTGACCGTGGAACGTGTGGACAACGGCAGGCCGGTGTCGCCCAAGCGTCGACCACTTATACAGGATGGCAGCCGTCCTGCCGACAGTCCCGGCTTTTGCGGTATGTGTGTGGATGACGTCGGGCTTGTACTGTTTTATGAGACGAAATACTTTGATCAGCGAGATCGTATCTTTGAGGGAAAGCTCGCGACTCATCTGTTCGACAAATACCGGCTGTACGCCGTGCTCTTCCGCGATATAGTTCATGCTCTCTTCGCCCGCGGGGACCGTGCCGGCGACAAGCATAGACTGAAATTCGCCATCGTTCAGATGCTCCGTCAGCCACACAACATGCCGCGCCGGACCACCAACATTCAGGCGAGCGATGATGCGCATTACTTTCATTGAAAGATTACGAGGTCCGTCGCAAATGGTCGACTGGCTGGTTTGCCTCATTCACCATTCACCATTCACCATTCACCACTCGCCACTCGCCACTCACGCCTCACATTTTATACGCCGTGTTCGGATCGTCCTCGTGCCTGATCTCATCGACGGGCTCGCGCTTACCTTCGCCCATGTAAAGTCGATTCGGGCAATTGATAACCATTCCGTCGACATCGCCGGTGTTCTTATAGCCATGAACGACGCCCTTCGGAACAACAACGGCTTTCGGATTATCAACACCGACCATCAGCGACATCATTCGGTTGAATGTCGGCGAATCCGGTCGGTTGTCCCAGAGGCGGATGTTAAAGTTCGACGGTCCGATAAAACAGAACAGGTCGGCCTGATCGACATGCTCGTGCGGCCCCCGCTGCACGCCCGGCTTCGTAAAAGATATGTAAGCCATCACGGGATAAAACTCGTCGTCGAGCTCGTCGTGTCGAAACAACTCGGCTAGCCAGCCTCGATCGTCCTGATATTTTTTCAGGTCATAAACAATTACTCCGGCTATCGACTCGGGCGAGTCTTTCGCGTCTGGCGAGTGGATCGTGTCTTCGTTAATGTCTGTTTTTGTTGACTGCATCGTTTTGATCAGTTTGCTCTTTTACCGTTCGTGCTGTTTCGTGTGATTAGTGTGTTTGTATGTTGAATTCGCATCCTCTTCGTGTGGTTTCGTGTGAGTTAGTGGTTCCAAGTATTCGGCGACCCCTGGAACCATAACTCACACGAAACCACACGAAAAAGAACACGAACTCTACGTGACTGCGTGCGCTTCGTGGTTAGGTGCTTCACGAAGCCCAAAGTAGGCGATTCAGTTCGCGATCGATAACCACGAAACACACTAATCACACGAAACATCACGAAAACAGAACGAGACTATCGAGAACCTATTAGAGATTATTCGCTCCTGTTTCCGCCACCAGATTGGACGCGCGCAGCAAGCTTTCAAAAGTTCCAGCATCCGTCCACCAACCATCCAGCTCATTCCATGTCATCTCGCCGCGATCGATGTAGTGATTATTTACGTCGGTGATCTCTAGCTCGCCGCGTCCGGATGGAACGAGCGTTTTTATGATATCGAACACCGTAACGTCGTAGAAATATATGCCCGTCACGGCAAATTCCGATTTCGGTTGCGACGGTTTTTCCTCGATCCTCAACACTTTGTCGCCGTCCAATTCCGGAACTCCGAATCGCTGCGGGTCTGGAACTTTTTTTAAGAGTATTTTCGCGCCGCTTCCCTGCTGCCGGTATTCGTCGGCGGCCGAGCGGATATTCCGCTCGATGATGTTGTCACCCAGAACAACGCAGACTGGCGAGGCATCGGCGAAGTGCTCGACCAGCGAAAGCGCGTCCGCGATGCCGCCCTCGCCCTCCTGGTATGTGTAGTTCAGATGCCTAAGTCCAAAGTGCTTTCCGTTTCCCAGCAGCCGCAAAAAATCGCCCGCAGAGTTCCCACCGGTAACGATCATGATGTCGTCGATCCCCGCGTTGATCAGCGTCTGCAGCGGGTAGTAGATCATCGGCTGGTTATGAACCGGCAGTAGATGCTTGTTTGTGATTTTCGTGAGCGGGAAAAGCCGGCTTCCCAATCCTCCCGCAAGAATGACGCCTTTCATTTCCTATGCTGTCTTGTAACCGACCGCGGTCCAGAACGAAGTTTCGCTAAAGGTTATATTCTCGAGCCCGGCCCGCTCCATCATCCCCGTGATCTCGGCTTTTGTAAACCGGCGTTCGAGCCGTGTTCCGAACCGATCGAGCGCGTCGGTACGCATGGTATAGAAGCTATTGTTTCGATATTGCGACAGGGGAAGGTTGGAGACGTTGATTCCCCGACTTTCTAGCAATCTTGCACCGCGTGCAAGCGGAAAATAGACAGTCGCGGCAAGCGTCTGGCTCACAGCGTAACGAACGAAGTGCGGCAGGCGACTTACGAACACCCGACCGGCGTTACTTACGGCCCACAGCATTCGAAACCATGCCGGCCTGTTATCGAAACGGTAGTAGAGATATAGCAGGAACGGCGAACCCGGTTTTAGTTTCGCTACACAGGCGCGGATCCCGGCCTCGGTGTCCGGAACGTGGTGAAGCACACCGAGGCTGTAACCGAAATCGCAGCTGGCGTCATCGATTGGGATGGCATC
>DASUSJ010000038.1:0-6467 GCA_036375155.1 Pyrinomonadaceae bacterium | reverse complement strand
ATATCCCAAGTAGCAAAACAACGGCTGATAGAATTAGCTTCATACTTTTCCGTTTAAGACACTCAAGCGTCCAGCTTGGTTACACGGCACCCCGAATGGTAGCGCGGGCACTGTGTAGTTGTGAAAGGTACAACGTTAGTGGGCCGGATCCAATCTCCAAAATCGAGGACCCGGGATCCTAGATCTGGAGTAGAAACTAACTGACCCCGAAACCGTACGAACAAGTGCTTTCCGGTGTGCCCGAACCTGTTCAAAATCCCGTTGACTTTTTTTTCCAACAAGAATAGTGTCGCCATATACGACCTGTATCGATTAGGCGCGATCTCCGACATCGCGGAAACTCACGGTTCGCATTTGCATAGACTCTCTTCCCCCGAGAGATAAAGTTTCGCAACAGCAAGAAGCTGTACAATCTTCAAACGCTAGAGGCACAGAGGAGCAATTATGTTCAAGCATTTCTTCCGGAACTTCCCGATCGTTTTTACGCTGGCCGCCGTTCTTCTCAGCTTGCCGATCTCGGCCGTGGCTAATAACACCGGCTTCACCACTCTGGATGTGAATGGCGAAGCGGTCCGGATCTACCGCGATGAGTTCGGCACTCCGCATATCTTTGCCGAGACCAACCGGGGACTCTTTGAAGCCTACGGTTACACCGTGGCCCAAGATCGTCTCTGGCAGCTCGAACTGAACCGGCGGGCCGCTCGCGGTCGGCTCGCGGAGATCTTCGGTTCGGGCCAGTTGAACGCCGACCGGTTCGCACGCACAACGGGATACACGGACGCCGAGTTGGACGCACAGTTCTCCATGCTTACGGCGGAGGAGCAGGGGATATTCGATGCGTATCTCGGCGGAATCAACCGTTATATCGCCGAGGCTGCGCTCATGCCCGTATCGAAGCTGCCGTATGAGTTTCACGCGCTTGGGATCTTCCCGCAGCCGTGGACGCGCCGCGATTCGGTCGCTTTCGGGGCCTTCATGACCCGGCGTTTCGGCGAGATCGGCGGGCGCGAGCTGACCAACCTCGCCGTCCTTAACAGCTTCATCGCGGCGCATGGTCCAACTGCCGGCTACGCTATCTTCAACGATGTTCGTTGGGTCAACGACCCCGACTCTCCGGTCACTGTTCCGTCGGCAAGTGCGTCCGCGAAGCGGCGAAAAAGCGCCGGATCGTTGATACCCGCGCAACTGACGATCGCCTCAGCGGTTGCGCCACGCTACTCTGAGGATGAGGCGAAGGCGGCGTGGCAATCACTGGGTGTCCCGACCAAACTCGGCAGCTACGCCTGGGCCGTCAGCCCGTCCCGCAGCGCCAACGGCAGTGCGATGCTCTACGGCGGGCCGCAGATGGGATTCAGCGTTCCCGAAGTGCTCCACGAGGTACAGCTCAAGGGCGGAAACGGATTCAATGTTCTCGGGATGGCCTTCGCGGGCGTGCCGCCGGTGCTGATCGGGCGAAACGATCACATCGCATGGACATCGACGACCGCGACCGGTGATAACGTCGATCACTACATCGAAACACTTTGCGATGCAGGTGGCGGAGCCGGATCCGGTTACATGTTCAACGGGGTGTGCACGGCCTTCCAGGTGCGTACGGAGGTCATCAACGTGCGCGGCGGGGCGGCTGTTAACCTGACCGTACTGCGAAGCGTGCATGGTCCCGTTGTGGAGATCAGCGGAGCGAACGCCGTCACGCAGAAGCGCGCGCACTGGCAGCGGGAGTTGGAGAGCGTCCATGCCTTTATCGGATTCGATCGGGCGCGCAATATCAATCAGTTTGAGGCTGCGGTTCGGCAGATCCCGACTTCGCACAATTTTATCTACGCCGACCAGATCGGCAACATCGCCTACTGGCAGGCAGGCCAGGTTCCAGTCCGGCCGGCGGGCTTCGACGCACGTCTTCCGTTTCCGGGAACCGGCAATGCCGAATGGCCGGGCGGGACGCTGCCCATTCCGACCTCGATCAACCCGGCCCAGGGTTATCTGGCCAACTGGAACAACAAGCCGTCGGTCGAATACGACAACGCCGACAACCAGATCTTCGGGAAGCAGTTTCGCCTCTGGGATATAACCGATCGTCTATCTTCCGGAGCGATCTCCCTCGATGACATGCGCGACATCCCGAAGGACATCGCCCGCGTAAAAAGCATCGGGCGCGAGGCGCGTTTTCTAAAGCCATATCTTCTTGCCGGTCTGGCCGAAGTTCCTCCGGCGCATCCACTGGGAGCTCAGGCGAAAGCTATCGTGGAGGCGTGGGACGGCAATGCATTCGCCGACGCCGTGACGAGTACGAACCTGCAGGCCGGCGAAGTTATTTTTTCGACCTGGCTCAGCCGCATGATCACGAACACGTTCGCTGATGAGCTGGGCACGAGGGTCAACGAGGCGGGAGCGAACACGCTAATACATGTTTTGGATTTCGCTTTCACAGGCTCTTCGGGCGTTCCGCCGAGCCGCAACTATTTCAACGGTGCGAATCCGAACCTCGTCATATCCACTTCGTTTAGCGAGGCACTCGCGGCACTCGCAGCGGGTCAGGGTAACAATCCCGCGACGTGGACCGGACCGCGGGGGACGATCAATTTCACTCATCCGATAATCGGCAGTGTCGGGACGATCCCGAACTCTAACCGGGCAACCTACGGCCAGATCGTCGTGCTCAGCCGCCCAAAGATAACGGGCGAGAGCATCTTCACACTCGGTCAGAGCGGATTTGTACATCTGGTTCCGCCAAGCAGCTTCGTCCTTGATCCGCATTTCAAAGACCAGCTTGAGCTCTTTAGAAACTTCCAGTACAAACCGATGCGGTTTTTCCAGAACACGCAGTTGAAGGAGTAGAGTTGTAAGCAAGTTAAGGGGACCAGGGGTTTGTCTGCGTTGTTGTCTCGAGTGATTCGTGTCTTTGGTGGTTTCCGCTTTCCCTAAGACTAACGCCACTGAACACACGAATCACACGAAAGGAGATCGTCCCGGATCAGTTTGGTTTCAATTTAACGGCGGTTCCATAGGCTAGGATCTCTGCCGAGCCGCTCATTATCGAACTTGTTGCAAAGCGTATATTCACCACCGCGTCAGCATCGAGTTTTTGTGCTTCCTGAACCAACCGGCTGATCGCCGTATGTCTGGCTTCGGTCAACATCTCCGTGTAGCTTGATATTTCGCCGCCGACAATTGTTTTCAGGCCCGCCATGATGTCTCTTCCTACGTGTTTTGACTGGACCACGTTACCCGTTATCACTCCCAGTATCTCTTCGATCTCTCGACCGGGCACATCAGGGGTATTTGTGTAGATCATTTTTTGCATGATGAACTCCTCCAGCTGGAAAGAACTTTAGAGCGTCGATACTTGTACCGGTTCTCGCCAAACGATTGTCGGCTTTGAAAGTTACCACGTTTTTAGTCGCAATAGAATGCCTCCCGAGTTCATACCACACGCAAACGTTTTGATCGCACGCGCGCTACGAACTACGGAACGGCCGGTCGAAGCTGCGAGAGCACTACTTGAACGCTCATGACTTTCATCGGAGAATGAGAAGCGAAAAATTATCGAAAAGCTCCAGGAAGCTTTTCTTTTGGATGCGTCGAAGTTTGTTTTGATAAAAGTGCTTCTAGAATACTTTTGGGGCGATACCGAACCTTGCCGATCCGCGGCGTGATTCTCGGACGAAAATAACATTGAAATGGACGGGTCGAAATGGCGAAGGTTAAGGTAAAGACGAGGCCGACGGAGGCAAGTGTACTGGAGTTTTTGAACGGCGTCCCTGATGAACGGCGGCGGACGGATTCGTTTAAGGTTTTGGAAACCTTCCGGAGGGTCACGGGCGAAGAACCAGTTATGTGGGGACCGGCGATCGTGGGATTCGGTAGCCAGGTGATCAAATATGCCGACGGGCGTAAGCTCGATTGGCCCATCGCGGCATTTTCGCCACGCAAGGCGAGTCTGACCCTCTATGTCATCTGCGATTCGCCGAATCAGCCTGGGCTATTAAAGAAACTTGGCAAGCACACCGCCAGCGTGGCTTGCTTGTACATTAAGAAGCTGGCCGATGTGGATGAAGAAGTCCTCGAAGAGTTAATAACTGATTCTGTCCGTTACGTGAGGAGCCGCGGCGATTGAGTGGCATCTCGCCTGCCCAACCATTAACCAATTCCATTCACAGCGCCTATCGCGGGCGTTCCAACCAGAGCCCGAATGAGACGTGCATACCTGTAAGTTCTCACGTGGCGTCCGCGAAATCCGCAGTCGCCCTTCTCACTACCGGAACGCTCATCGTGACCTGAAGATCCCGCTCGCGCCCTTCGCGGCGCATAGAGCGAGGTAACCGCTGGCGTCAGTCCGAAGTGATTATCCGGCAGATACATTTCGACCGTGACGGGAGCGTGTCTGTTCCATCCTCAATCCAGCCTCGCGAGTGTAGAATAGGTGGCAATGAACGGCTGTAATCAGATCGCAAGATTCTTTTTTGTGTTCTGCCTCATATTCTTGCCGCTACCTTTTGTCACCGCGCAGCAACTCGGCCCGGATGATATCGATCCCGACAGCGAAGATACTCGGTGTGTCGAAAAGAACTACCGACATAAAACTGCGCGCGAACTTAGTCGAATGACTCCGGAACAGCTGATAGATGAAACGGAAAAGGAGTGGAACTATCATGTGGCACTCATGGACAAATACGGCATGTTCACACTCGGCACCTACACGGAAAGAATAGGGATCGCAATAATTCCGACTCTTACCAAACTGGCTGCAAACTTTGCTGAACGACCCCTCTCAAAGTGCCAGCAACAGAGGTTCTTTACCGCCTTTGCCATTGCGGCGGATGTTGATAATCAGATCGTCCGATTAAGCACCAGAAAGGACGGACAAGCGGCGATCTCCGCCGCCGCCGACGCGCTCGAACGGATGGAGCGTGCGGGATTGGCCGACCACAACGCCCATCCATACAACAAATATCCGTTCGGCATGTACCTGTTGGATAAGGTTCGCGGCGTTAACGAGCACGACGAGCTTTTGCGCGAGCTACTCGAAAAAGAATTCGGTCTGCGGTTGTCGGATGAAGAGTTTGTCGATTTCGTCAAGTTTCTGACCTCGACATATCCGACATATCCGAGTTGGACGCCGCGAGTTAATATGTCCCGGGATCTTAGACCGAACAAGAAGAAATATCACGACGCCTACCTGCAATTTAAGAAAACTGTTCGACCGGTTGATCCTCGCTTGAACGGGTCTTCTGAGCGTGGGCGAAGGCCGAGTGGAACCTCTTACGCGCGTGGCGTGTGACTTCCGGGATATAGTTTCCCGTATTTCCGTCAGGACAAATACTAACTCGACACTGGGAACTGGATAGAATACTTCGTCACTGGAATTGGGCCTATAAAGTGAATATTCAAGAACTTGGTTATCAGATGACACCTTTAGGCGAGCTGACACTTCGTCGAAGGAAGGAAACGCTGTTAAATAACCAAGAGGTTTTTGAGGTGAAGCTTGGCGATGAATATCTGATGTCGAGCCTCTTTACCGAAGCCGAGCGGCAGCTTGCAACGGTTGGCCTCGCCCCGCTCGAGGGTGAGCTGGATGTTGTCGTCGGTGGTTTGGGGCTGGGTTATACTGCGGCCGAGGCTTTGAAAAACAAGATGGTGCGCCGGTTGCTCGTCATCGATCTTTTCCAGGCAGTGATCGACTGGCATTGCAAGGGGCTCGTTCCTCTAGGAAAAGTGTTGACGGAGGACGATCGATGCGAGCTGCGGCAAGGCGATTTCTTTGAACTCGCGCGCACGGGGTTTGATGTGAACGAACCCGCGAGAAAATTCGACGCCGTACTGTTAGACATCGACCATTCACCAGAACACTTCCTTAACCGAAGCAGCGAGTCGTTCTACACGTCCGAGGGGCTTGCCACGATCCGCAACCAAGTGAAACCGGGCGGATGCTTCGCTCTGTGGTCCAACGATCCGGCCAGCCAGGACTTCACCAAGCATCTCACTGATGTGCTCGGCTCCGCTATCGCATACAACATCGAGTTTCCGAACCCGTACACGAATTCAATGTCCGTCAATTCGGTTTATGTCGCCCGAAGGAGCGATAGGTGAGAGGGTTCCGAGAGAAATAGGAGATATCGTTCAAAACATAATTCACAGGTGTTGATGGGATAGTCGGGATGGGATCAAAATTCTCCGTGGCCGTACGGCAGATACCGGTCAGTGATCTGAATCATGCCGCATTAGGATCTCCGCAGCTGCTCATCGCCTGTTACCGACCCTTGGGAATTCAAGCAGATACCATGCTCCTGTCCGACCAGCGGCTCCGCCCGGCTGGTCGATGCAGAGCTTCTCGAATCAGAAGGCGATATGAACCTCATGAGGTTCAGCGAGGTGAGACTCCGGTCTGGAGCGCGTATGAAAACGTTTAAGCTCTTCGCGGGACCGGTATGATTACTGGTTAAATTCTTCCAAAGGGCGAATCACGA
>DASUSJ010000037.1:0-11822 GCA_036375155.1 Pyrinomonadaceae bacterium | reverse complement strand
GCCGAGCTTCTGGGACAACACAAAAGCCCGATGACGATTTCCTACAGTTGAAGACCCTCGGCTTTGAAGACAAACTCTCTAGTAGATCGAAAAACCATACTCCAGAGTAATAACGGAGTTCACCGGCTCGTTATCGACCTTCTTAGGCAGAAAGACTATTCGTCGCGCCGCGTAGATCGCCTGGTCTGTAAGCCCATGGGGCAGATCCTTGATCACCGTTATGGTTCCGACGGCTCCATTTTTCAGCAACGTTGCCTTTAGGCGGACCGAGCCCTGTACATTCGCTCTACGGGCGGAATCCGTATAGGTCGCCCGCGGCTTAGCCGCGATAAACAACGCCGAGCTTCCGGGCGGCAGGTCAGTCGGCTCCAAAGACGCGAATTTATCTGTGCTCTTCTCTTGGACCCGATTCTCGGGACGCTCCTCTTTCTTATCGTCGGTTGCGTCTTTGGAGTTCTGCTGTACTGTCGATCTAGAGTCCTCATCCATCGGGTCTCCCAAAGTCCATTTCGCGCCGTCGTCGATCTCCTTACCGGCTGCGGAGAATTGGAGCGAGCCCAGAAAGTGATCGACCTCTGGTTTTGCATCGGCGTAGTAGCTAACGACGAGCTCGATCCATCGCCGCTTGACGGTGTCTGAGAAAACCTGGCGGGTGGTCCGCTCGGTCACAAAGCGGTAAACATTAACGCCGGGAACATCCACTGTGCTTTCTACCGGCTTTTCCTTACCACCGCGGATCTCATCGAGACGCTGCTCGATGGTAGCCGGTGTGGCGGAGCCCGGGAATGACTTGCACCAGTCGGGCCGCGACCCCCTTTTCAGCTTAGCGACGATGCTTATCTCATAGGTAGCTCCATCGGCATACGCGAAATATGACGACCGTTCGATCTCATTGCAGGTGTCGACCGCTCCCGAAGCCGTCGGGAGTTTGGGCAGCATCACAGAAAGGTCCTTTCTCGGGATCCTATAGCGCTCCCAAACTATCGGAGCCGTGTTTTCAGCCTGGGCGAGTAAATTTCCGACGGACGCGAACGACACGATAAGGAGAAGGAGGGGAATTCTCATGATTCGTAAGTTATACACCGCGAAACCGTGAACGTAAATAGTTTAGACCGGTAGTGATGAATCAGACACGATTTACAGTTTACGATCACGATTTACATCTGCGAATCCCCTCCCGATCAGCCATCCCGCCATTGCTAGATGCCCTAATACCAGCGGAACCCCAAAGCTTGTGTTGAACCCGTATCCCAAAAAACCCGAGAGGGGAACTCCAACGAAGTGAAGTGCAACGGTGAGCAAGCTGAAACCCGCAACAGCCCGCGGAATAAGCCGGAAACGCAGGACGATTGCGTAAAGCAGAATGAACCATGCGTCGAGGGCGAAGAGCTCCGGGTAATGCGCCCACCGCCGCGTCGTTCGGACGACCGTGGAAAGCGCGTTCGATATCTCGCCCGAACCTCCACCCTCAACGTACTGCTGGCTCAAGGTAAGCATCGTCATGATGTGCGTGTTGTCGACAGACTGCAGAACGAACACGATGACGCTTAGCACGATGAACCAGATCGCCATCGGTTCGCTGTAGCGGCGGAAGACCGGCCAAGCGGTTATCGCGATCGCAATCATTAGCGCGCAATTCAGCCAGAAGAGAAGGACCGCCGTCTTGATCTGTGCCGAGTAGCCCGCGGCATTCGCAAGGTAGTCGTCGGTCATCAGTGGCCTCAGCAGCACAAACGGGACAATGATTCCGGCAAGCTGCAATACAAGAAACACACCGACGATCCGTCCGGTCCGTTTATCAGATGTCATGCTCAGCTCCTAGGAAGAGATTAAGTTAACGGCTAGACGAGCGTACGAATGAGGGAAACTAAAGTTCCGGAGGGGATGGAGATGATAGTTTTGAGTTGCTAATTGAGCGCCGCGCGCCGATCGTGCGTATTTTGATTGGAGATCTTAGTCCGGAACTATAATTGTCTAATCGGCGTTGCGACAGCAGGCAGAACCGGTTGCGGTAACGGCCGGATCAGCTCCCTATAGGTTTCGGACCGCACGATAGTGAGCGACACCGAGCAACCTTAACGATGTCATTCCGCGAACTTTAGACCTATAATGTCGTATTGAGGTTAAAGGTCTTATCTCCCAGGCCCGGACGGCGCTTCGATGCGGGAACTCTCATTAGATAATTGCAGGCTGGACAGACGCTACGATATCGTCCGCAGCCTCGGCCGGGGAAGCTACGCCGAGATCTTTGTGGCGCACGATATTCTCGCTTCGACTACATCACCGCACCGATGCGTCGTGATAAAGGCTCTGAACGTCTTTCTTCAGAATGACCTCGACCCTGATCTAGAACGCACGCTCGTCGAGAATTTTCAGAACGAAGCGGTCGCGCTCGATCGAGTCCGCCATCCGAATATCATCAGTCGGCTCGGACATGGAACGGCACGCGATCTGGCCGGCACGGTGTTCCATTATCTGGTACTAGAATATCTCGAAGGCGGTGACCTGCAGAAAGCGGCTCGGCAGGGAAATCTTTCGTTCAAGCAATCATTTAAGTACATCGAGCAAGTCTGCGCAGGTCTGCGCCACGCGCACCGTCACCATATAATCCACCGTGATATAAAACCGCAGAACCTTCTGCTGACTAAGGATCACGAGACCGTAAAGATCGCGGATTTCGGCGTCGCGCGACTGCACCACAGTGATTCGCCCATAACGCGTGTGGGTACGAACATATACGCACCGCCGGAACATAGCCCTTTGAACTTTGACGGCGGTGGCCAAATGGTCGTTACCGCTCTGACGCCCGCAGCCGACATTTATTCGCTTGCTAAATCCGTGTACACGCTGATAACGGGCGAGGCGCCGCGTGCTTTCGCGAACCAGCAGATCACCGATCTGCCGCTCACATGGCGGGACAAGGAATGGTCTGACGATCTCCTTCGTGCGTTGAAAAGAGCAACTTCTTCGGACCCGGCCGCGAGACAGCAGTCGGTGGACGACTTCTGGCAGGAACTCGAACCTGTCCGCCGGATTGCCTATGACATGGAGACGCTAACCAGCGTTCGTCCGAAGCTTCACGAAACCCCTCAGCCGCATGTTGCTCGCGGTTACTCGCCGCTTGCACCGCAGCAACCGAAATTCGACACGTCGCGAGAGTTGAAGTTGAAGCATCCCTTTGGACCGGTCCCACGTGTGACCGAAGGATCGGATCCGGTAACGAAGACGGATTACGATACGATCCGCGAACCAGGCTTCGGGAATTCGCGGCCGCCCCTTACGAGGCAAGGAAGGGATTTAGAGGTCGCCTTTGGAGGACGTGATTCCCGACCTGCGGAGCCACCGGCCTATCGTCCAGCGAGCCGAGTCGAGAGTTATTGGGCGGAGTACCAGAATCGGGTGCCTGTGACGGCGGAGGAAGCATTGCCTCAGCCGGCGCCGAAGAGGCGTTCCCGTTTAAGACGTATCGCAACGTTCGCGGTTCTTTTGATAATATTTGCCGGTGGGCTTTATGGAACGTCCGCGTTCCTTCGCAGTCGCGGGATAATCCCGACGATCTCGAATCCGTTCACTGAAAGGACCGGCCGGGCGAATACGGATATCAATCTCCGGCCTGAGCCGAACGCGAACAATGAACCGATCGGGCTGGTGACGAAAAACTCGAAAGTGAGGATTTTGCGGACGCAGAACAACTGGTACCAGGTTGATGTTCTGGAGCAGGGCAGAGAACGCGACATCCAGCTTTCAACGACGCGCGGATGGCTGAACGGGAAGTATGTCGATGTAGACTAACGGTGAAATGTGAGTGGTGAATGATGAAAGGTGGGTGGTAAATGGGGGAATGTTGGTGAGTTAACTTGAACACGCGTTCAATTGACCATTCACTATTTACGATTCACCCCTCACCGTTAAGAAGATGAGTGTTTTAGACAAAGTCAGGCGTTGGATCGACGGCGAGACGGCGGAACTCGTGCTTGAGGAAGCCGCCCGGGACGCTCAGGTAAAGCCGCGCAGCAAAGCCGAAGAGTTCATCGTCAAGATCGCACGTGAGGTGGAAAGCGTCATGCAGAGCGAGCTTGTTCCCCTGCCCCAGGGAACTTCTATTATCCCGAGCGAATACGCGATCTTCTTATCCGACGAGGACGACAAGGAGTGGCAGGGAATTAAACGCCGCGGACTTGAGCAGGGGTTGTATCACATTCTCGCGGAGCGGGCGAAGGAGATAGCCGGTAAGCGCAAGCTGGAGACTAAGTCATTCGTCCTGGAGCTCCGTGTCGACGGAACGCTGGAGAAGGGCAACGTACGCGTGCAGCACAGTTGGGAAGATACATCGAGCGCCGGAAAGACCGGTGTACTAGCGCGGCCGAGATCCGGAAAGCTCGATCCACCACCACAACCGCTGCCGGACGCTCACCGGGCGCCGGCAAAGCCTACCAGTCCGAATTACCCACGGCGTGCGATCGATGCGGCAGCCTACACGCCGCCGTCGACTCCTAACTTTACCGAGCAGCGCGGCTCCCGTCCGCTGCCGGCGATCGATCAGGCAGTTCCGCTACCGAGCGAAGAAGCCGAAATTCTAACAAACGTCCGTAAGCGCGAAGTTGCGGAACTCTATCGGCTCGAGATCTGGATGAGTGGTGTGCGGCAGAACGTCGTGCCTATTTTCAGTAAGGAGATCTCGGTCGGCCGCGGGTCGCGTTCGAAGCCTGTTGATATCGCCTTGTCGGGTGATCCCGAGATAAGCCGAAGGCACCTGACGCTGGGCACCGACGGCCAAGGGTATTTTTGGGCGATGAATGAGGGCCGGAATCCCGCGTCGATCAATAACTATGAATTGCCTGCCGGGCAACGAGTAACGATCAACCCCGGAGTGAACCTCACGGTGGGAAGCTACGTTCTCAGGATACAGCCTAAGGGCGTGTAAGGAATTCGCACCGCGCGCAAGCGGTGTTGGGAATCCACGGGTGTCGCGTTCGCTGTTCACTGGGCCGAGCCTTCTATCTCTTTCTCGATCTGAGGGAGGAGCGAACGCCGCAACCGCTGGACGTGCATTTGGGCCTCACGCAGTGACATGTCGGCTTCCGAAATATTCCTTTCGATCTGTTGGATCAGCAGAATCAGGCTTCGTTGCTCAGTTAGAAGTCTCTCCCGGCGATTCTCCCGGATCTCCACGGTTTGTGTCGAACCTTCGAGCTGTGTCGTGCGCTCTATGCTCTGAGGCCGGAGGTCGATTTCGACCTGGGCGAGCCGGGCCTTGATCTGAACGTGTTTCTCGATATGCTCAGTATGTGCTTTTTGAAGGGTGGCGACGCGCTGTTCAGATCTGACCAGTATTTCGAGACCCATTACAAAGCGCTGCTGTTTCTCAGAAAGAGTCAGACCGCCAACCTTTTCGAACTTGTCTACAAATGTCTGCAGTCGTGCGCTCAGCTGTTGGACGGATCGCGAAATGTTACTAAGCTCCACAGAGATGTTAGCTATAGGATCAAGCGGCGGCTGTGCGGGCGGACCCGCATACGCGGCGCGGTCGACCTGACCGGCGACGGAGCAGACGTATATCACGATAACGAAACACACGGGGAAGATCTTCGTTCTCATCACAAACTCCTTTTTTGGTTACTAATACACCCCGCAAAATCTGTGTACCCGGAGCAAACAGATCTTGCAAGCTCAGTCACGTTTTGTGCAAATTCGGAAGGCTACGTGTCTCGATAAGTTCGAGAAGTTCCTTAAGTCCGGCCTCAACCTTTGCATCAACCTCCGCGGGATAGCCAAACACTTTTGCATTACGTTCATATTCCTCATGATCCAGAAGTACGTAATCGTAGTCCGGCCAGACAAGGATATCAATGTCGAGGTCGACGTAGTCCAGAATACCCCCGGAAAACTCAGGCGGCATATTTAGGTTGCAGTAGAAGTTCCGAAGGCTGCCTGAGGGCTCATGAAATCGAAAGACGTTATACCAGCGATCCAGCCAGTAATATTCGTAGGAGAGAGTGCCTTTTTTTATGTGTCCGAGGTGCGAGTGCATTACATCATCATCAAACTCGCCGACGAGCACCAGTAGGGAATCGCTTTGTTCGGCGATCTCGCACGTCCAGCTTCGTCGAATTGTACCGTCATATTTGCGCGAGTTGACGGTGATCATTCTGGCGGAGTCCGCACGATAAGAACCGAGCAAGGTGCGTGGTGAGCAACGGAATCAGACACAGAACCGAGAAGCAGACGCTCCCAACGGCTGTAACCGTGGGAACCGAGGACAATGATATCAGGGTGGATAGCCTCGGCCGTCTCGACGATCCGACTTTCGGGGGAACCGAACAAAACCTCGCTGGAGATGGCGAGATTCTTTCCTTCGAAATGCCCCTTGACCGTTGCTTCGGTCCGCTCCAAAAGCTTGGCCGCGTTTTCGCGAGCGGTTTTCTCAAGCTCGCCGGTATCCGGCAGATACCCTCCATAGATATCGATCGCCATCGGCACGGCCATATCGACTACGCTCACGATCTTGATCTCATCTCCGTCGGAGAGTGCAAAGTGCCGCAACATCTCGGCCGCCGCATCGCTCTGCTTCGCCCCGTCAGTAGCAAACAATATTCTCATTTTCTGCCCTCCCGAATTTGATCTTTATGCCGCTATTCTATCTCTTATTCGGATGAAAAGCGTAAGGCGGGGCTAGCCGAACAGCTTCTGCAGAAGCTGCTTGAGCATGAGCGCCTCGGTGTCGGTCAGGGTACCGAGCGTTTGATCTTCGAGATTCTCCCACGCTTCTTCGAGGGCGGGCCGAACATCAACGCCTTTCTGCGTAAGGAAGATGCGAGTAGACCGGGCGTCGTCGTCGTACCTCGCCCTCGTTACAAAATCGTTCTCGAGAAGTCCCCCGAGAATCTTATTGACCGTTGGGGGCGAAAGACTGAGACGTGCAGCCAGATCGATCTGGCGCTGGCCATCCTGCTTCCAAAGTTCCATCAACACGAAAACCTGACCGCTGTGGAGCCCTACCGAGCGAACATGTTTTTCAAGCGCGTTCCTGTGGACCGTCGTGGCCTTGGATAAAAGAAATGCCGCTGTCTCCTCAAAGCGCATAATTCCGTTAAGTGCTTATATCACAACTGCTTTAAGAAATAGGTTGCGGGCTAATAAGCTACGATTAGCTGTCTAATAAGCTACCATTAGCGGGCTAATAATCAAAGCTAAGGCAGGTAACCGAAGTTTTAAGCTTGTAGTAAGCTAGGTGTATGGACAACACCGAACGATTAAGGGATGCGAGAAACCTTCTGCTTAAACTCCACAAGAATCTGGTTGACCACGAGAGAGCTATCTGGGAAGGAATCAACGGGCAGGTTACGGCCGGGCAATTCCTTAACGTACTGCTGGAGGATCAGGACTTTTCCTGGTTGAGAAAGTTTTCGACGCTGATTGTGGACATTGATGAGATGTTTGCACAGAGGGATGGATATTCCGCTGAGACGGTCGAACTCCATCTGCAGAAGCTTCGGGAGCTGGTTGCGATGGAAGGAGAGGACGAAAATTTTAGGGCAAAATATCAGGCCGCGCTGCAACAGGATCTGGACGCGGCCGCAAGACAAGGTGATCTAAAGCTACTATTGTCGTAGCCTGCGGCGTCAGCGGCCGCTCTTTTTCCAGTCGGCAAGGAATGCATCCAGCCCCTTGTCGGTCAACGGATGCTTTACGAGCTGCTGGATAACTTTGAAGGGAACTGTCGCGACATCTGCACCTGCCAAGGCGCAATCAACAATATGCATTGGGTGACGGATGGACGCCGCAAGTACTTCCGTCGCAAATCCGTAGTTATCGTAGATCCGGACAATATCCGAAATGAGCTGCATGCCGTTGGTCGCGATGTCATCCAAGCGCCCGATAAAAGGGGAGATGTACTTCGCACCGGCCTTTGCGGCGAGGATGGCCTGCGCGGCCGAGAAACAAAGTGTCACATTGACGCCGACGCCCTCGGCTGCAAACGCCCGTGTCGCTTTCAGGCCGTCGAGAGTTAGCGGACATTTAACGACTACGTTCGGCGCTATCTTGGCGTACTCGCGCCCCTCGTTCAGCATGCCTTCGGTATCGAGAGCTGTTACCTCGGCTGAGACGTCGCCTTTGACGATCTCACAGATCTTTGCAATGTGCTCTTTGAAGTCAACATTGCCTTCTTTGGAAACGAGGGAAGGGTTGGTTGTGACGCCGTCGATAAGGCCGAGTTCGTTTGCCTCCCGGATCTCGTCGAGATTCGCTGTGTCGATGAAGAATTTCATATGTTGATTTTTTCTATTCTAGTTCAACAGCTTCGCTTGAAACAAAGGCCGCTCGCGAAACAGGATTGCGAAGAGTTCCGATTCCGTCTATCGATACTTCGCAAACATCGCCCGCCTCTAACTTTGATACACCGGACGGTGTTCCGGTCGCGATAATATCGCCCGCTTTTAGCGTCATTTGCCTTGAAATATATCGAATAAGAAATTCAACGGGAAAGACCATCTGAGAGGTTCTTCCATCCTGTTTGATAACGCCGTTCACTTTTGTGGTAACACGAAGATCGGAGACCTCCAGCTCTGATTCGATGTGCGGGCCAACCGGGCAGAATGTGTCGAAGGACTTTCCTCTTGTAAATTGCACGTCGGCCCGCTGAATATCCCGAGCAGTGACATCATTGAGGCATGTATAACCGAGGACGTAGCCGAAAGGATCGTCTTCATCTGTCAGGTTCTTACAGTCTTTCCCAATGACGACGGCTAACTCGCCCTCGTGTTCCACCTGATTGGATTGAGCAGGGATTAGAATCTCATCGCCACTTCTGATCACCGCCGACGGTGCCTTTAAAAAGAGAAGGGGCGCCCCGGGAACGGCATTGCCAAGCTCCTTTGCGTGTTCGGCATAGTTTCGTCCGACGCAGATTATTTTGGACGGGATGCCCGAGAGCTCTATCTTCATTTCCAATATTTTCGACGTTATGGGACAGTTTCGTAAACCACTTCACTAGCCGCGCTGGTGTTTCCCGCTTTATCAGTGGCAGTCAGATAGTAATAATAGGTTTTCCCCGATTCGACTCGCGTGTCCTGGAATGTGTTTGTCGTTAATAGTTCCGCCGTCATCTGGGTCCAGGATCTTTTATCGAGGTTGTTATCCGTCGACCGATAGATCCGATAACCGATAACGTCCTTTTCTGGATTCGTTGCAAAAAATATAGAGATCGCCGACGGTGCTGCAGCCACGGTTATCGCGGCCGGCGGACTCGGGGCGAACGTGTCTTTTGGCACGATCTGCACGATGTTCGACTCGCCGCTCTCTACCGGTTCGCCGCCGGTGCCAACCGAGACCGCCCGCACAAAATACAACTGCGCAGTGTCGAATTCAAAAAACTCATCGTCGAAATTCGTCTCCGAGACCGGAGTTTTGTTGAGCAGTTTTCCGGGTACCTTTTCCGAGCTGGATCGGTAGACGTTATAGCCCAGGAGATTGACGGGAGTCGAGCCATCGACATTTGTCGCGGGTTCCGTCCAGTCGAGCTTAATCGCTTCTTGAGTAACGGACGCTGAAAGGGAAGATGGACTGCCGGCGATGCGGGCCGCCGGCTCGAGTAAGAAGAAGTTTGAGAACGCAGCTTTTTGTCCCGAAGCATTTACTAGACGTATTGCGTATCTCAACCGGGCGGCCTGGCCTGCAAACTGGAGAGTATCAGTGTAATTTAAGGTCTTCATCCCAAAATCCGAGTCGCGGATGTTCAGCGCTGCGACGAGGGTGCTTCTCGCAGCGAACTCCTCTTCTGACAAGGTGGTGGGTGAAGTGACTGGTTCAGCCAACCGGTAGATGTCGGCCCGGCTGATATGCAGAACACTCGACGTCGGAGCGTTCTTATCCGGCATTTTCCACGAGAGTATTACCTGACTGCCCCGCTGGAATCCGCTTAACTCAACGCGTTGCTGGACACGCTCCGTGGGGGGCAGCGGTGGCTTCCGTTTACCGCAGTTTAAGCTTATAAGCACAACAACTGCTATAAGTGCTAACGGTGCTTTAGTTCTTACAAGCTTAAGTAAAGTGCTTAACAGTCCTTCTGCCTTTGATGAGGAATTCATCATCTGATTAATTCATAAGACGTACTGTCGCAAATTCTGATCTCTAACCAGATTGCTTAAACGCTCCTCGACAAACTTCGCATCGATACGCTGTTGCTTAACCGCGAGTTCACTGCCTTGAAAGCTGATCTCTTCAAGCAGTTTTTCAAGCAAGGTGTGAAGGCGTCTGGCGCCGATATTTTCAGTACTTCGGTTGATTTCCGCCGTCATTTCTGCAAGTTTCGCGATCGAGTCCTCCGTGAACTCCAAATCAATTCCCTCCGTCTTAAGCAGTGCCTGATATTGCTTAATCAGAGAGTTTTTCGGCTGAACGAGTATCCGCTTAAGGTCGTCGATAGTTAAAGCCTCAAGTTCTACACGAATAGGAAAACGGCCCTGGAGCTCGGGAATAAGATCCGATGGCTTGGAGACATGGAATGCACCGGCGGCGATAAATAGTATGTGTTCAGTGTTCACCATGCCGTATCTCGTGTTCACGTTGGTACCTTCGACGATTGGGAGGAGGTCTCGTTGGACACCTTCACGCGAAACATCAGGGTTGCCGGTCGATTCCCTACCGGCTATCTTGTCGATCTCGTCCAGAAAGATGATTCCCGAATCTTGCGTCTTTTTAATTGCGTTGCGGGTGATCTGCTCCATGTCTGCGAGATGTTCCTGTTCCTCGCGAATCAGATAAGCCAGTGCTTCGGAGACTTTCATTTTCCGGCGGACGGTTTTAGTCGGAAAGAGGTTGCCGAACATATCCCGTAGGTTCACCCCCATCTCCTCCATACCCTGTCCGCCCACGAAATCGATCGTTGCGTTGCCGCGGTCCTGGGTATCGATCTCTATTAACCGGTCGTCCAATTGACCACGGCGAAGCTGCTCACGGAGCTTGTCACGGGTCCGACTCGCCTTTGGATCGCTTTCCTCGCCGTAGCTATCATCAGGAGCCTGATAAGGTAAACTCGAGGGCGGCAGCAGAATGTCGAGAATGGATTCCTCGGCATTTTCCTCCGCCCTCGAACGAACCTCTTCATAAGCTGCCTGTTTGGTCATATCAACGGCAACTTCGGTAAGCTCGCGTATCATGCTCTCGACGTCCCGCCCCACGTAACCGACTTCTGTAAATTTTGAGGCTTCGATCTTGATGAAAGGCGAATCGGCGATGCGAGACAGCCGTCGTGCTATCTCGGTCTTTCCAACCCCGGTTGAACCGATCATCAGGATATTTTTCGGCAGCACGTCCTGCGCGATCTCTGGTGGCAGCTTCTGACGGCGGATGCGATTACGGAGGGCGACCGCGACAGCTCGTTTAGCGTCGGCCTGTCCGACCACATATTTATCGAGTTCCTCGACGATCTGGCGCGGCGTCAGATCGTCAAGCTGTGGCTTAGGCTCAATTTCCCTTGTTTCCCCGCCTAGGTAGATCGGCATGGTTAGTTATAATTCCTCGACGATGATGTTGGAGTTGGTGTAGATGCAGATCTCGCTGGCGATGCGCATGGACTCCTCGGCTATCTCGCGTGCCGAAAGATTCGTATTTTTAACTAAAGCCCGTGCGGCGGACAACGCGAACATGCTTCCAGATCCTACGGACAGCAGTCCCTCGTCAGATGAGATGACGTCACCCTTTCCGGATATGAGAAAAGCATCCTTCTTGTCTGAGACAATGAGCAATGCTTCCAGGTGACGAAGATATTTGTCGGTGCGCCAGTCTTTGCTCAGCTCGATCGCGGCACGCTCCAATTGACC